>JAGBCS010000016.1 GCA_017937885.1 Bacteroidales bacterium | reverse complement strand
TGGTCGCAGAATGTCGATGACGCCGCAAACGATCCGATCGAAGGCTACGATAATCTGATGTATACGCTTCATTTCTACGCCGGTACGCATAAGGAATGGCTTCGCGAAAAGGGAGATTATGCGATGAGCAAGGGACTGGCACTCTTCGTTACGGAGTGCGGCGGAATGAATGCCGACGGTCAGGGGCCGATCGACGTCGAATCGACGGAAGCATGGATTGAGTGGATGGATGACAATGATATAAGTTATATTTTCTGGTCTGTCTCAGACAAGGCGGAGACCTGTTCCATGCTATATCCTTCTGCATCTTCAGAAGGCTTGTGGGGGGATGCGGTTGTCAGTCCTTGGGGCAAGACTGTGAAGAAATATACTAAGTATCACCGTACTCAGGAGGAACGGTATGATGCAAAACGCAGCCAAAGACGCAGTACTGTCTTGATTTTACTGAATCTGATATTTCTTGTAGTAATATATAAAAGGGGGGATAAATGAAAAAGGTTATTTTGTTGTTAACGGCAATTTTCGCTGCTGCTTTTGCAGCGTCGGCACAGGTGCGCGTGGCGACACCGAATATAGAGATGGTTCTTAAGGCTGAGAAGGGAGGTGAACTGCAGATCATGTATTTCGGAAACAGACTTTCCGATGCTGACCTTGCGGGACTTGAGGCTGCAGGAACGCCGAATCATAATGCATATCCTCCATATGGCATCTGGTGCGCTTCGGAGGCTGCTTTAGGCGTGACGCACGCTGACGGAAACATGTCGACGGTCCTCAAGGTCGAAGGCGTCAGCACAGCTGAAGAGCCTTCAGCCAAGGTGACAAGGATAAGGCTGAAGGATACGGTATATCCGTTCTATGTCACTGTCTGCTATCGTGCATATCAGGACGTGGACATGATCGAGACATGGACCGAGATCGAGAACCTTGAGAAGAAGCCTGTGGAACTGACCCGTTTCGATTCGGGTTACCTTCCTGTACGCGTAGGTGATGTCTGGGTAAGTCATCTTTACGGCACATGGGCCAATGAAGGCCGCCTTGCACAGGAACCTCTCGAAAGGGGAATGATGGTCATAAAGAACAAGGACGGTGTCCGCAATGCACATACCGATCATGCCGAGGTGATGCTTTCGCTCGACGGAAAACCGCAGGAGAACACAGGTCGCGTCATAGGTGCCGCCCTCTGCTACAGCGGAAACTACGAACTGCGCATTGATACAAGGGATACCGACTTCCATCAGTTCTATGCCGGAATCAACCCGGACAATTCGGCCTACACCCTTGCGTCGAAGGAGGTCTTCAAGACTCCGGAACTCGCCCTGACATATTCGGACGAAGGCCTTAGCGGAGCGAGCCGCAACTTCCACAGATGGGGCCGCAACCATAAGCTTGCGCATGGTAACGAACTTCGCAAGATCCTGCTCAACAGCTGGGAGGGAGTTTACTTCGACATCAACGAACCTGGCATGGACCAGATGATGGCGGATATCGCCTACATGGGTGGCGAGCTGTTCGTGATGGATGACGGATGGTTCGGAGAGAAGTATCCGCGTCTGACCGACAACTGTGCCCTCGGAGACTGGAAGGTCGACAGGAACAAGCTCCCGAACGGCATCGGCTGGCTTGTGGAACGTGCTGACGCACACGGAATAAGCTTCGGCATCTGGATCGAGCCGGAGATGACCAATACGGTCAGCGAGCTTTATGAGGCTCATCCTGACTGGGTCATCAAGGCGCCGGAGCGCGAGGTCGTGACCGGCCGCGGAGGTACCCAGCTCGTGCTTGACCTTTCAAATCCGGCAGTTCAGGATTACATCTTCAAGATCGTCGACGATCTGATGACCGAGAACCCGAAGATCGACTATATCAAGTGGGATGCGAACATGTCGGTAGTGAATCATGGCTCGCAGTACCTGCCTAAGGACAGGCAGAATCATCTCTACATCGAGTACCATCGCGGCTTCGCGAAAGTGTGCGACCGTATACGCGCGAAATATCCGGATGTGACCATCCAGGCCTGTGCATCGGGCGGCGGACGTGCCAACTGGGGTGTCCTTCCTTGGTTCGACGAGTTCTGGGTGAGCGACAATACCGACGCCCTCCAGCGTATCCACATGCAGTGGGGAACGTCGTATTTCTTCCCTGCGATCGCGATGGCCTCCCATATCAGCGCGACTCCGAACCATACCGTATTCCGCACGACGGCCCTCAAATACCGTATCGATGTGGCCATGAGCGGACGACTCGGAATGGAGATCCAGCCTCGTAACATGACGCAGGAGGAAAGGGATCTTTGCCGCAAGGCGATCGCCGAGTACAAGGAGGTACGCCCAGTCGTCCAGCTCGGAGACATATACAGGCTGGTTTCTCCATATGACGGCCACAATATGGCGTCCATGATGTATGTCGCACCGGACAAGTCTGAAGCCGTGTTCTATTGGTGGAAGACCGAGACATTCTACGATGACCATCTTCCTCGCGTGAAGATGGCCGGTCTCGACCCTGACAAGACATATAAAGTACAGGAGCTCAACCGTATTGACAACGTACCGTTGAAGTACGAAGGCATGTCTTTCACAGGAAAGTTCCTGATGGAGAACGGTCTCGAGATTCCTGCCAAGCACATCGTCGACTACCACAAGCAGGACGACTGGTCCAGCCGCGTCCTCCGGCTCATAGCCGAGTAGAACCCCGTGCTCTCGAAATCCACGCTTGACGCGCCTGAAGAGAAAGCGCAG
>JAGBCS010000015.1 GCA_017937885.1 Bacteroidales bacterium | reverse complement strand
CGGATATCCGGCCGTCGTATCTGCAGGAGGTGGCGCTGTGCAGAGGATGTTTTCGTGAGATGCCTCTTAGAGGCGTGATGCGTAAGTGCTTGATTATCTGTATGTTGATATGTTTGGCCCGCATGTAAAGGAAGGCGGGCTGTTGCTATCAAAGCCCTGATAGACAACGGATTACGTATCACAAAGATACCACTTCAGAATGTGGGATTCCCGGTCAGAGCCGGGGATGACGGAAAACCGGTCAGAGCCGGGGATGACAGAAACCTGCCGTGCAATAAAAAAGTGATGTACCGGGAATCGGGATCCCTCAGGTACATCACTATACATATGGGGCAACCATGCTGCCCTTGTCGCGCATCAACTACCAGGTGTAGTCGAAGACGATATCGCGAGGGATGCCGGCTTCGTTAACCTTCGCAATGTCAGCAGCGAGAGCCTCGCGGATGCTTGCGTTCTCTGCAGCATACTTCTGAGCGAACTCGAAATTGCCTGTAGCCTGTGTCTCAAGGATGAGACCGGCCCATGAATTGATTGCGGCAGCAGCCTTCTCGAAGTCTACCACGTATCTGCCTTCTTCATTGCGGTAGAATGCTCCGTGATCCTCCATGTAGTTGAAGCACATCATGTTGGCCTTGCCGTGTGACGATGCTGAACCGAAACGTACAGAGCGTACGATGCCGGCGATGAATGTGGCGATAGATTCCTCCTTGGTGATGTCTGTGATCTCTCCCATGTCGATAAGACTGCTGACCATGAACAGACCGAGGATGTCGGCCTTGGCCTCTTCCCATGAGGTCTTCTGATCTCCCATCGCCTGATCTACAGTGCCCTTGCCGTTGACAGTCTGCTTCACTCCGAGGCCGTGGGCCACTTCGTGGAAAGTGACGTTCCAGAAGAATGCGTCGGCGCTGAGATACTCGAGCTGCGCCGGATCCATGAGCACTTCTCCGATCGGCATGACGATCTTGTCGAATTTCGCCATCATGCTGTTGTACAGCTGCAGACGGCGTGCGCCCTTTGCCGCATGTACCCTCTCGTCGTTCGGGAGGTTGATCGCGATGGTCTTGCTGCCGGCGTTGCAGTCTCCGGCGTAGTAGATGGCGTCATAAACGTTGAGGTCCGAAGATGTGCCCGGAACGAATGTCTTGTACTCCGGTGCGCAAGGCAGCATCTTCTGAAGGGTAGGGAGGAGCCCTACGTACTTCGCAAGGTTGGCGCTGCGCTTTTCGTCCTTGAGAAGGATGAAGCATTCGTAAGCGGCCTTTGCCTCGAAGAGGTGGTCGTCATAGTTCTCGATAGGTCCGATCACGAGGTCCATGTTGCAGTCCTTCATGTCCATCCATGCCAGATCGCTGGCGAGGTAGTCGTCGGTGCGGAGCGCCTTGATGCGCTCGTTGAGGTATGTGCGCATTCCCTCGTTTGTCGTGAGGGCTGCTGCCTCCTCGAGGAGGGTGCATACCTTCTCAAGCTCGGCCTTGTATTCGTCGCGGTACCATACGGTCTTGAGCGCACCGTTTTCGTCGCGGCGGATCACCGTATATAGGCTCAGCTTGTCCGGGTCGTCGAATGCCTCCCACTCCTCCATGGTCATGTCCTGCGGGTAGTACTGGCATCCGAGCGGTTTTTCGCCGTATCCTTCGATGAAAGGCTTGTTGTCGTCAAGATGGTCCCATGGACCGTAGTTGATGTATGCGTATGTCTTTGCATATCCGTCAGGAAGCGCGTCGATCTCCGCCTTGTCTCCGTATGTCTGCTTCCAGAACAGACCGTCCATGATCTCTCCGGCCTGGCGGAACAGATCCACGATCTTCTTGTCATTCTCGGAAAGTGCGTCATAAAGCGGCGAGCTTACCTCCACCACCGCATAACTCTCCACCTTCTCCTTCAACTGAGCGTCTCCAGACTTCCCGGTACACGCTGTAACGGCAATAAATGCCATTGCAAAAAATAGTATTTTCTTCATAGCTGTTTTTGCGTTTATAAGGATATTCCCGTTTTTGAAAACCGTGGCCGCCCATGGCCCTCGTGAATGGGAGGGGCCCGCTCCGAAGGAGTGGGAGGGATTTAGTTTTCAAAAACGGGAATATCCTTATATCCCTGAATTAGAAACTTACAGCGATACCGATGAAGTCCTCTGCCTTGAGAGCTGCACCACCGATGAGACCACCGTCGATGTCAGGGCAAGCGAAAAGCTCCTTTGCATTTGAAGGCTTGCATGAGCCGCCGTAGAGGATAGAGATCTCCTCAGCGAGCGCTCCGAACTTCTCAGCGAGCACCTTGCGGATCTCTGCGTGGATCTCCTGTGCCTGCTCTGCAGTAGCTGTCTTGCCAGTTCCGATAGCCCATACAGGCTCGTAAGCAACGATTACCTTTGCCATCTCCTCAGCAGTGAGAGTGTAAAGAACGTTCTTCACCTGCTCTGTAACGACCTCGAAATGACGGCCTGCCTCTCTCTCCTCAAGCTTCTCGCCGATGCAGAAGATTGGAGAAAGACCCTGTGCAAGAGCGAGCTTCACCTTCTCTACGAGCTTTGCGTCAGTCTCACCATAGTACTCTCTTCTCTCAGAGTGGCCGAGGATCACATACTCGCAGCCTACGCCTGCGATCATGTTTACAGCAACCTCACCTGTATATGCACCCTTTACCTGGTCTGCGCAGTTCTGAGCTGAAAGGCCTACAGCTGTGCCCTTTACAACCTCTGCTACAGGATAAAGATGTGTGAAAGGAGGAGCGATGATAAGCTTTACGTCAGCAGGAACCTCAGCTGACTTTGCTACTACTGCCTTTGCGAGCTCTACGCCCTCTGCAACTGTAGTGTTCATCTTCCAGTTGCCTGCTACAATGTGTTTTCTCATGATTTATAATGTTTTGATTGTTTGTTTACGTTTAAAGCAGCGCAAATTTACTATATTTTTCTCAAATAACCTTGACGACAAGTCCTATATTGTCCGATTGGCACCATAGCCATATGCGTCCGTCCTGCTCTATCTTCTCGACCGTGAAGGTGAGTCCTTTCCTGCTCTTGTTGCTTGTCGAGGAGGTCCATGACAGGTCTGCCTTTACTGTCTGGCCGACAGAAGACGGCCTGGCCTTGCATGTCAGCTTGACCCAGTTTCCGACAGAGTCGTCGTGGAGACGGAACTCGTTGCGTGCGTCATTGTATCCGATCTGGCAGGTGTTGTCGTCGAAGCTGAACTGCACCTTTCCGTTGAGGGTCATGGACAGGTCTTCTCTCGGAAGCAGTACCTCGTCGATGTCGAACCTGTTGCATGAACATGCGCAGGCGATGATGAGCATTATGCAGATGATCCTTCTCATTGTCAATCCTTTATGGTGATTTTCCTCATTATGGTATCCGTGCTGCCGTCCTCCCATTCGACTACGGCCTTGAGGGTGCCTGATGCCTCGGCGTGGAAATACCCGCTGCCGTCACGGGTTATCCCGACCCCGTCGTAGTACCATGTGATCCTGGCCGCATCTGCGGCGTTGTACACCCTCAGAGGGAAGCCTGTCCCCGGAGGGAATGTGCCGTCGCTGTTCTTCCTTACGCTTCCGAGGTATATGTACGGCCACTCTACTGTCGGGGCCCTTCCTGTCATGAAGGTAGTGCTGCGCGACTCGCCTTCGATGCCGTAGATGCTGAACTTCACGCTGACGCTGTATGTCTTTCCCGAAGATTCGAGGCCTTCCAGCACGACTGCATACCTGCCTGGCTCATAGGCTGTGAGGACGGTGTCCTTCATCTCCTTTCCTGAACGTCCCCATGACACGATGGCTTCACCGTCGAATACATGGCTGCTTTCGAAGCTGACTATTGCCGCGTCTGTGAAGACGTCCTTGGTAAAGCTGGTCGCTACCGGAGGAGTGCTTTCTTCGCTTCCTCCTATTACGTTGAACGTAAGACTGTTAAGTCCTTTCTTTATCGAGGTTATCGACTGAAGCCCGCTGGCTCCGGTCCATGGCTTCAGGCCCGGTTTGCCGTCCGGAGTCACCGAATCCACATCACCGTACGGGAAGAATATGCCTCCGATGTTCTCCATCAGGGCCTTGTATTCCTTGACATCTGCAAATCCGTCCTTGCGTGAGTCTGCTTCGATGATGTCGGCGCACTGGTGGCTCTGGTCCGCATTGACGGTGTTGAGAAAGGTCCATGCTCGCTTGTATGGCTCGGATCTGTCTATATGGTACAGAAGCATTCCTTCGCCTCCGATATGCCTGTCCCATCCCAGATTGGAGCGGTATTCGATGAGGAAATACTCGCCTTCGGTCTCTGTGTCGATCCTGTATGACGCTCCTGCGATATTCACGGGCTGAAGCTTGTATGCACCGTCGTTTTCAATGAGTTCCGGTTCTGAAAGGCCGAGAAGCTGTCGTTCCAGGGCGTTGTAGTACGGAGGCGTGTTTCCGTTGTTGTTCTGGTTGCCGCTGTCCATCAGCGATGTGCTGCCCCAGAGTCCGGCCGCCCAGCCTCCTTCCTCGTCATAATTGGTGTCATAGAAGTCAGGAAGACCGAAAGTGTGGCTGTATTCATGGCAGAACGTGCCTATTCCACTGATGAATTCTTCGTATGAAGTGCTGCTGCTGTATCTTCTCGTCAGTTCGGATGTGCAGGCATATCTGTTTATCCTCTTTCCGTCAAGATACAGGCTTATCCCTGCTCCGTTGTATACGTACCAGGCGTGTGACCATATGCAGTCTTCAGAGGCGCCTTCTGCTTCGTCAGGGCCTGCAAAGAAGACGAAGACATTGTCCACATCGCCGTCCTTGTCGTCGTCATACAGGGAGAAGTCGATCTGTTCGTCTGCGAGCCTGCAGGCGTCGCGGATCATCTCGGCCGGAGCCTTGTCGCTCCCGTCCTCGTCATTGCCTCCATAGAATGCCATGTCGGAAGGGAGGGTGACTATGTCGCTGACTGTGAAGTCGAACTCCACGGAGCCTCCGAACTGTGCGTCGAAATATTCCTTGGCTGAGCCTGTCGCCCCGTTCCTCGAATAATCAGGCAGGGTCAGCATGTCTATAAAGTCCTCGCGTGAGTATGTGAATTTCTGGTCTCTGAACTGGGCGAGGACGACTATGCCGTGTTTCCTGACAGGTCCGGTCTCTTCTTCGTCGCCGTCGCTTTTCGTGATGGCCTTTCTCTGTCTGAGGAGGTTCTTCATCGCGGATCCTTCATCCATTGCTGCGATGGCGGACCTTTTCTCGCGCGCCTTTGCCGAAAGGGCTGCGTACGGGATCGCGGCGCTTCGTGACAGGACCTCTGCCGGTGCGCTCTGTCCTACGCGGATCCCCGAATTCTCTCTCCTTCCCTCGTCTCCGTATGCCGCATAGCACCACCATCCGTCCTTGTCCTGCATTATCGCATGGCCGGATTCCGTGGTCCTGATCTTTGTGAATTCGTCTCCTTTGATGATTGCCGTGAACGTGCTTCCGTCCGGCTGGCTCAGCACTATCCGCCCTTTCCTTGCCGGTGCGGCGAGTGCGCTCAGGCAGAGGATCATGGCCGTAAAGGCCGATATTATTGTCTTGATCTTCATTTTTTGGGCAAACAATCCGTTTTCGTCACTATATTTGCAAACGAATTGCATATTTACACATTTTTTATGAGACGGGCAAGATTATTTGTGCTTTATTGCCTTGCGGCGGTCTTATCTGCATGCGTTGAAGCTCATGCGCAGGATGAGGTCGTAAGGAGAATCAACGCTTACGGCACCTTCGACAACTGGTGCGTCCGTGAAGTCAAGGAATCAGCCATCATCGGCGGACGGACAAGGTATCTGTATGAATTCTACGGTCAGCCATCCGATACCCTCAGGAACGGGAAGGAGCCTTTCGAGGCTCCGGAAGGGTATCTGTGGCGTACCAACAATGTCCTGGCGGTCGTTGCCGGGATTGTGAAGACCAATACAACGGTCTATCCCGAGGCGAGGGACGGAGGATATTGCGCGAGGATCGAGACACACATCGAGGATGTGAAGGCTCTCGGCATCGTGAATATGGACGTGACCTGCCAGGGGGCGCTTATGATCGGAGCTCTCCCCGAACCGATAAAGGACACTAAGAGCCCGATGGCCAAGGTCTTGTACGGCGTGCCTTTCAATGGGTTGCCAAAGGCCCTGAAACTGGATTACAAGGCGGATGTCGGACATGAGACCATCCGTGGTACTGGTTTTTCAAAGCTCAAGCCCATGGGGTATCCGGACTGGGCTGAAATAACCGTCGTGCTGCAGAAGAGGTGGGAGGATGCCGACGGTAATGTGCATGCCTTGAGGGTAGGTACGGGCATCGAGCGCATAACGGAGGATATCCCTCAGTGGGTCAACGGACATGAGGTGGAGATCCTTTATGGCGACATTACCTCCATGCCGGGTTATGAAGGATACATGGGGCTTCGCAATGATCCGGAAAACGCCTACCATGCGATCAACAGCAGGGGGGAGAACGTGGTGGTGCACGAGGACGGATGGGCCGAGCCCGGAACAGAGCCGAACCATATCATGATCCATTTCATATCCAGCTGCGGCAATGCATTCCACGGCGGAGTGGGCAACAAGTTATGGGTCGACAATGTCAGACTTGTGATGTGATGCATGCGGCTTTGAGGAAAAAATGAAGAAAAATGCATTTTTTTTCATTTTCCCTGCAACGTTCCCGCACGGCTTTGCATCTATAAGTCAGGTTTAGGTTTTAGTACACGTTTAAAGGGGCCGGATAGCAGTGATGCATCCGACCCCTTTTTCATTTCCTTGTTGGTGAGATTATTTAGAAGCCTCTACAGAAACCTTCCTGAAATCCTTCATCAACTTCATGAGATTAAGCGCAGCCTTACGTGCACGTGCACCCGCAGCCTTGTTGCCTTTCTCTACCTGAGCCTCAGCGTTCTTTGCGAAAACCTCGTACTCTGCCTTGATCTGATCTACAAGCTCTTTCATTGTGTTTAAAAATTTAAATAGTTCGTTAAACGTTAAGCATCAAAACTTTCGGCAAGTTATGTATTCTGATTTAAAAATACAAATTTTTTATTGTTTTTCTGTTTTTGGGCGTACGTTTACAACATTCATTGCCCTGTCGGGACCTATAGTAGCCCATGCCTTGATGCCCTCTATGACTCGCTTGCAGATCTCCGGCATCTGCTCGTTCTCCTCGTCGCTCAGCTCTCCGAGCACATAGCCTATCTGCTGTCCGCGGCCGAAGTCGTTTCCGATGCCGACGCGTATCCTTGCATAGTCCTGCGTGCCTATGAGCTCGTTGATGTTGGTGAGTCCGTTGTGGCCTCCCGCACTTCCGTTCTTCCTGAGACGGAGCGTGCCGAAAGGTATGTTGAGGTCGTCAGATATGACCATGAGCTGCTCGACCGGGATCTTGAGCTCGTTCATCCAGTATCTGACGGCCTTGCCGCTGAGATTCATGTATGTCGTGGGCTTGAGAAGCGTGAACTTCCTGCCCTTGAATGACACCGTCGCCGTATATCCGTATCTTCCAGACTCAAAAACAATATTGGATGCCTGTGCCCAGGCATCCAATACCATAAATCCCATGTTGTGTCTGGTATTTACATATTCGACGCCGATGTTTCCTAGACCGACGATCAGATAGTTCATACCGGATCAGATTACTTGCCCTGCTCCATCTTAGCCTGCTGTGTAGCACGTGTAGGACGTACTGAGCAGATGATAGTAGCCTTAGGTGACACGATTGTAACGCCCTCATAGTTAAGGTCGCCAGCAACGATCTGCTTGCCGATCATGAGGTGTGTAGAGTCAACCTCGAGAACGTCAGGAAGATTGTTCATCATTGCGCTTACGCGGAGCTTGCGGCTTGAAACGAGGAGCTTACCACCCATCTTCACACCCTCTGAGTGTCCTGTTACCTTAACCGGAACCTCGATAGTCACTGGCTTCTCCTCAGATACTGCGAGGAAGTCTACGTGAAGAGCCTCGTCAGTTACAGGATGATACTGTACTTCGTGGAGTACGGCATACATCTTTGTACCGTTGCTGAGCTCGAGGTCGATGATGTATGAGTTCGGAGTGTGAGTGATTGTCTTGAGATCCTGAGCGTCTACTGTGAAGAGAACGTTCTCGATTCCGAGTCCATAGATGTTGCAAGGAACCTGTCCTGCCCTACGTACAGCCTTTACTGCTGCCTTGTTGCCAGCTTCGCGGATCTGGCCTTTGAGTTCAATGTGCTTCATTGTCTTTTGTTGTTTAAAATGTGTTACTCAGTCTGACGCGGAGTCAGACCCCATTGCACCAAAAAGCGCTGCGGCTTTTTATGGGGCTGCAAAGATAGTCAAATTATTTGAATGTCAAATGCCTTGTCAAAAAAAACTATGGGACGAGGCCTGTGGCCTTGTTCCACTTGAGGCCCTTGTAGTACAGGTCGAGCTGGTAGCTGCCGTTGCATGGAAGATACATGCTGAAGCCGGAGAACGTGTGTATGTCGAACTCGTTCATGAACGAAGGCGTATGTCCCTTGTAGATGACGCATCCGTCAAGCACGTCATGCAGCTTCTCCAGGTCTGCTGCTGACGCTCCTGCGTTTGCCAGTATGCTCTCGAGGTCGTAGAACCAATGCTTGCCGCTGCGGTAGAAGCGCTGTACGTGGCTCGGATTGATGTAGTCAAGCCCGTTCCGGTACTTGTCGAAAAGGTCCTTGCAGAGGCTGGCGAGCGGTTCGAGCCTGTCGCAGTCTATCAGGGAGATCGTCGCCGACCTGTATACTCCTTCCTGAATGTCGTACTGCTCGAAGTAGTCGCTGCATACGCTTTCCGGGTCAGGGACCTCATTCTGAAGAAGATGCGTGGTCAGAGTCCTGTAGTTGAAGCCTTCTGCAAGCACTTCGGCCTGCGAGTATCCTACCTTGCCGCACTTCCCTGACAGCTCGTATGCCACTTCGACGCCTCCCATCAGGCATGCGTCAAAGAGGATGTAGTCAAGCTTCAGCGGTATGGCTTCGGCGAAGTCGCGGAGCTCTATCTCGTACGATGAATTGTCGTGCACGTCCTGGCCGACGCTCATCTGCGATGCCTCTCCGTCATATATGTAGTCTCCGGGTTTCTGATAGTATTTTTCAGGCAGATATCCGGTCGCATGCGAAGAGAATATCATTCCATAACCTCTTGCGGGGAATGCTTCCTTTACGTATGTGAGCACCTCGTTCAGCTGAGCGGCCGAAGCGGATATCGTCTCCTCGCCGTATATGACCAGTGTGTCCCGCACCGCTGCTCCTGCTCCGTTGATGTACAGGCGGGTGAGGGTCGGTGACGACGGGGTCTTGTAGCCGCCGGCTGCAGGAAGGTGAGAATAGATGAGCAGCACGTCGTCGGAACGCCTGTCTCCCGGCAGCCAGCCTGAGCAGAGGTCCTCTATGTCTTCCCTGAGATAGCTGCTGAGGGAGTTGTGCCCGGCTGAATAGAGAAGCAGCACGTCACGTTTCTCACTGGAAGGGACCCTGCTTCCCGGGTTGCTCCCGATGCTTTCCGTATAGTCGATGTACAGGTCCTGGTCCCAACCCGGCGAGCAGGAGGCCAGAACTGCCGTCAACGCAATGATGATGGTCCTTATATATGTCTTTGCCGATTTCATGTTTTATTCTTCAATCCTGCAAATATAATTATTTTTCTCTGATAGAATTGCTATATTTGCGCCATATACTGAATCAATCTGTCTACTATATGAAAATAATCGGAAAAATGATCTGTTTTGCAGGTATGGCCGCAGCCCTGGTCTCATGTTCGGACAAAGCGGCAGAAAAATCGGACTTCAAGTATCTTCTGGACGAGTTCGCCGACGTCAAGGTGATGAGATATCAGGTGCCTGGCTGGGACGGCCTGACTCTGCAGCAGAAGGAATATGTATATCATCTCGCAGAGGCTGCCAAGTATGGACGCGACATCATATGGATGCAGAACTGCAGGTACAATCTTGATGTCCGCAAGGCTCTTGAGAATATCCTCATGAACTATGAAGGCGACAGGACTTCGGAAGATTTCGCCAAGTTCGAGGCTTATGCGAAGAGGGTGTTCTTCAGCAACGGAATACATCACCATTATGCTGAGGACAAGTTCTTTCCAGAGTGCTCTCAGGAGTATTTCCGCAGCCTCATGACCGCTGTCGGAGATGCGGACAAGTGTGAAGCCCTGCTTCCTGTGATCTTCGATCCGACCGTGTTCCCGCAGAGGAAGTCTACCGACAAGAGCGGCGACATCGTAGCCGAGTCGGCGGTCAATTTCTACGAAGGCGTGACTAAGGCGGAGGTCGAGAAGTTCTATGCGAAGATGGCGGATCCGTCGGACAAGACCCCGATATCATATGGTCTTAACAGCAAGGTGGTCAAGGGTGCGGACGGAGTTATCCGCGAGGAAGTGTACAAGGTCGGAGGCCTTTATGGAGCGGCTCTCGAGAAGATATGCGCCGAGCTCGAGAAGGCGGCTGCTGTAGCGGAGAACCAGACTCAGAAGGATTATATCGCAGACCTTGTGGACTACTACAGGACCGGAGACCTCAAGCTCTGGGACGAGTACAACATCAAGTGGGTGAACGACACTCTCGGAGCCGTGGACTTTGTGAACGGCTTCGTGGAGGATTACAATGACCCTCTCGGCCGCAAGGCTACATGGGAAGGCCTCGTGAACTTCAAGGATTCTGAGGCGTCGCGCCGCGCGGAGCTCATCAGCGACAATGCCCAGTGGTTCGAGGACAACTCGCCGGTGGACGGCCGCTTCAAGAAGAAGGAAGTGAAGGGAGTGACAGCCAAGGTCATCAATGTCGCTGTACTTGCCGGTGACTGCTATCCTGCAGCCCCTATCGGCATCAACCTGCCTAATGCGGACTGGATCCGCCGTGAGCACGGATCGAAGTCCGTGACCATCGCGAACCTGACTTCGGCATACAGCAAGGCTGCGCAGGAGTCTCCTAAGAACCTGCTCGGAGAATTCGCATGGTCGGAGGAGGAAATCGCTTTCGAGAAGAAGTACGGAGACCTCACCAACGATATCCATACCGACCTTCACGAGTGTCTCGGACATGGTTCGGGCCAGCTTCTGCCTGAGACTTCGCCGAATGCCCTCGGAGAATACAGTTCGACTCTTGAGGAGGCGCGTGCTGACCTCTTCGGACTGTACTATATGGCCGATCCTAAGCTTGTAGAGCTTGGCATCCTTCCTGACAAGGAGGCTTACAAGGCACAGTACTCAAGCTATATCCGCAACGGCATCTTCACTCAGTTCAACAGGATCGAATTCGGAAAGAAGAATACCGAGGCGCACATGCAGAACCGCAAGCTCATCGCCGACTGGTGCTATGAGAAGGGACTCGCGGACAATGTGATCGAGAAGAAGGTGCGTGACGGAAAGACATATTTCGTGGTAAATGACCATGAGGCTCTGCGCGGCCTCTTCGGAGAACTTCTCGCGGAGGTGCAGAGGATCAAGTCCGAAGGTGACTTCGAGGCTGGAAAGGCGCTCGTGGAGGCCTATGCAGTAAACATCGACCCTGAGCTTCATAAGGAGGTGCTCGAGCGTTATGCATCTCTCGGTCTGAAGCCTTACGGCGGATTCCTCAATCCTGACATCGTTCCTGTCGAGAAGAACGGGCAGGTGGTTGACTACAAGCTGGTCTACTGCGAGGATTATCTTGACCAGATGCTCCACTACGGACGCGACTACTCGGCACTTTAGTGGATCGGCTACTTAAAGACTATCGGGCCTATCTCAAGATAGAGCGTGCGATGTCACGGAATACCGTGGCATCGTATTGCTCTGATGTGGAGAAGTTTATGGAAATGGCCGGGTGCGATCCGAGGGAGGCCGGGCATGAGACGGTGGAGAAGTATCTCGCGTCACTGACGGATATGAAGAAACGGTCGCAGGCCCGTATCCTGAGCGCCCTGCGTTCGTTTTTCGGATGGATGGTCCTGGAGGGGTATGTGGATGAGAATCCGTGCGACGTCATAGATTCTCCGAAGCTCGGCAGGTATCTTCCTGATGTGCTGTCCGTCGGGGAGATAGAACTGATGATCGGATCCGTGGATACGTCCACATGGCAGGGAATGCGTGACAGGGCTATACTGGAGGTGCTGTACGGATGCGGTCTCCGTGTCTCAGAGGCGGTCGGCCTCAAGATTTCGGGCATATATGAGGAGGAGGGCTTCATCCGTATTGTCGGCAAGGGCGACAAGGAGAGGCTTGTGCCGTTCCTTGGTGCAGCTCCTGATGCCGTTCGGGATTATCTGCAGGTGCGGCCACAGCCGGCTTCGGACGAAGCGGACGACCTTCTCTTTCTCAACAGGTTCGGAAGGTCTCTCAGCCGTGTGTCGATGTTCAAGATGGTGCAGCGTCAGGCTCTGCTCGCCGGCATAAAGAAGAAGATTTCGCCTCATACCTTCCGCCATTCGTTCGCGACCCACATGATCGAGAACGGTGCGGACCTGAGGGGCGTGCAGGACATGCTGGGGCATGAAAGCATCACGACCACGGAAATCTACACCCACATCGACAGCAGCACGTGGCATAAGGACGTCGCGGAACATCATCCGCGGGGCGATAAGTCCGAAGGCAAGAAACAGGATCGATAATCCGCAGGAATTTGCTACCTTTGCAGATCTTTTAAATCAAATGGACATAAAACAACAACATCATGGATAAGAACAGTTATGCATTGGGCATGAGCATTGCCCACAATATGATGAGCTCGGGCATCCGCCAGATCGAGTTCGATGATTTTGCCGCAGGCGTCAAGGCGGTCCTCACAGGAGCAGAGCCTGCAGTTTCATTCCAGGAGGCAGGACAGCTTCTTGACAAGTATTTTGCCGAGATCGAGGCGGAGCAGAAGGCTCAGGCCGAGGCCATGAGCGCTGTGATGCGTGAAGAGGGCGAGGCATTCCTCAAGGCCAACGCAGGAAAGGAGGGTGTCGTAGTCCTTCCTAGCGGTCTCCAGTACAAGGTCATCACTGAGGGCAGCGGCAAGAAGCCGTCAGCGACTTCACAGGTGAAGTGCCACTATGAGGGTACCTTCATCAATGGAGCGAAGTTCGACAGCTCATATGACCGTAACGAGCCTGCTGTCTTCGGCCTGAATCAGGTGATCCCGGGCTGGACAGAGGGCGTGCAGCTCATGTCCGAGGGCTCGAAGTATGAGTTCTACATCCCGTACAACCTCGGCTACGGAGAGCATGGAGCACCGGGAGCGATCCCTCCATATGCTACCCTCAAGTTCGTTGTAGAGCTAATAGAAGTCCTTTAATGGAACTCTTGACCTTCATCACGGGGGTGATATACATTGTCCTCGAGATACGTCAGAAAAACCTCATGTGGGTGGTGGGCATCATTACGAGCCTGGCAGCCATGTGGGTGTTTTTCCGTCAGGGGCTCTATGCGTCTTTCGGTCTCAATACATACTACCTGATCACAGCCTTTGCAGGATTGTGGCAGTGGGGAAGAGACAGGAAAAGGCTTGATGCCGGGGAACCGGTGTCCGGCGGAGGGGATGTCATCCATCTCAACCGCCTGACCTGGAAGACGGTGGCCGTCAGTGCGGTTGTCACAGTGGCGGGAGTCTTCGCCCTCTCATGGGTAATGGAGATGTTCGAGAACCCGATGTCATATCTGGATTCGGCGGTGGCCGTGCTGAGTGCCGTGGCTACCTGGTGGCTTGTGAGGTCTTATCTTGAGCAGTGGTGGCTCTGGATACTGGCGGACTGCATGCTTACTGTCCTGTGTGCCATGCAGGGAATGTGGTGGATGACGGCTCTGTATGCCGCTTATACTGTTTCTGCTGTCGTCGGTCTTGTGTATTGGCGGAAGCATGGGCGCCTGGTGGAATCAAAGTAACGGAACTTTTATGAAACTTATAGTCGAAAGCGGGGCTACGAAGACGGCCTGGAGATCGGTCGATGAGTCGGGTGTGCTGCGGTCTGTGCAGACTGCGGGGCTGAACCCTACATGCCTGGATGAAGACCGCTGCAAGGATATCGTCAGAGAGGCCGTGCCGCACCTGAATCCTGAGGGACGGCAGGTCGGTGAGGTCTTCTTCTATGGCGCGGGACTGGTGTCGGAAGAGTCTTGCGCTCCGATACGCGCGGCTCTGGAGATGTGGTGCCCTTTTGCAGAAATCAGGTTCCATTCCGATCTTCTGGCAGCGGCGAGGGCCCTGTTCGGGGACGGAAGCGGTATCGTCGCGATCATGGGGACGGGATCCAACAGCTGCCTTTATTCGGATGGAGAGATCGTGTCCAATATCCGTTCGGGAGGTTTCATAATCGGTGATGAAGGCAGCGGAGCCGCATTGGGCAAAGCTCTGATGTCCGACTATGTGAAAGGCCTGCTCCCGGAAGCTGTCACGAAGGATCTCGATGACAGGTACGGACTTACATATCAGCAGATTGTGCGCCGCGTGTACAAGGAACCAGGTGCGGCGGCCTTCCTGGCCTCGTTCGCTCCTTTCGTCCTCGAACATCTCGCTGAACCGTCAGGATACATCCGCAACATGGTTTCGGACTGTCTGGAGGCTTTCGTGAGAAGGGCTCTCAGCCGCTATCCCGGAGTGAAGGAGGTGGGTGTCGTAGGATCTTTCGGCTGTGCATGCGAGGGTCTGCTGCGTGAGGCAGGTGCCCGATATGGCCTCGATTTCGTGAAGTTCGTCAGGAATCCCGTCGATGAGCTTGTGTCTTACCATATGAACCGATGAGAAATGGCTTATAAGGAAAATTACCCGTCGAAGCTGCTTGAGGATGCGGTCGATGCCATAAGCTCCCTTCCGGGAGTGGGGCGCAGGAGCGCCTTGCGGCTCGCCCTGCATCTGCTGAAGCAGCCCCAGGAGAACGTGCATCATTTCACGGCGGCGATAGGCCGCCTGCGTGACGAGGTGCGTTATTGCCGCGAATGCATGATGATATCCGACGATGAGGTCTGCTCCATCTGCGGAGACAGGTCCCGCGACCGCAGGACGATATGTGTCGTCGAGAGCGTGCGCGATGTGATGAGCATCGAGAATACCGGACAGTATCATGGTGTGTATCATGTACTTGGCGGAATCATATCTCCTATTAATGGTGTGGGGCCGTCCGACCTCACCATCCGTCAGCTGGTTGACCGTGTGGCCGGTCTTGTGTCGCCTGAAGCCCTCTTCGAGGCCGATGCCCCCGGGCTTGACGGAGCTCCGGCGGAAGTGATCCTCGCCCTCAGCGGCGATGTGGAAGGGGAGACGACGGCGTTCTATATCTACCGTCAGATATCTCAGTATGGCGTGAAGGTGTCGTCCCTTGCCCGAGGCCTCGGTTTCGGCGATAATCTGGAGTATGCCGACGAACTGACGCTCGGCCGTTCGATAGTGAACAGACAGCTTTTCAAGCCATAAAAATTTGGCCGTTTCATATAAATAAGGTAAATTTGCAGGTTCGCATTTCATTATGCGGACCTGTTTCGTATGTTATGAACTCGTTCCGACGACTGGGCCGGAACAAAAACGGGCGAGGTATGATAGAGATCTTCTACAGAAAAGACGGACAGATGATGGTTTCCCAGTCGGAAGCTGATTTCGCTACCATCCCATATGGTGACGTGGTGTGGATTGACCTTTTCACACCTTCCGGTGACGAGAAGAGGGCAACCGAAGTCTTTCTGGGCACTACGATCCAGAACAGGGCCCAGGCTGAGGAGATCGAGATATCATCGCGCTTCTCGGAGACCGAGAAGGCCATCTTTGCAAATACCAGCTTCCTCATCCCCGGACCGGACGAATACAATGAGGAGACCGTCTCGTTCATACTTACGGACAATATCCTGACCACTCTGCGCGAGTGCCCGCTCAAGAGCTTCACTGACCTCCAGAGAAGGATAATGGCTTTCCCGAAGATGTACGAATCGGGACATGTCGCGTTCCTGAGCATTCTGGAGCAGCGTATCGACCTTGATGCCGATATGGTCGAGCTCGTGTCGAAGGAGATCACGCAGTACAACAAGAAGGTCAGCCTGGGAGAGGATATCAGCGAGGAATTCCTCATTGACATCAACCAGCTGCAGGACAATACGATGCTCATACGCGAGAACATCATTGACAAGCAGAGGGTCATCTCCAGCATTCTGAAGAGTGCGAACTACCCGAAGGAATATCAGCCGAGGCTGAATGTCCTTCTTAAGGATATCTCGTCGCTTATAAACCACACGGACTTCGGTTTCGAGCGTCTCGAATATCTGCAGAATACAGTGCTCGGTATCATCAACCTCGATCAGAACAAGATCATGAAGGTATTCACCCTGGTCTCTCTGATGCTCATGCCTCCGACGCTGATAGCAAGCTTCTTCGGCATGAACATAAAGTTCGGCTGGTTTGTGGGTAATTCCGGATGGACATGGTTCGTGATACTCCTGCTTATGGCGATTTCGATCGTTGTCATCTTCTGGGTGTTCAAGAAGAGACGTATGTTTTAGTGATAATTAATTTTTAGGTTAGATATGAAAAGAATACTTTCTGTAGTGTTGACTCTGCTTGTCGCATTCAGCCTTTCGGCCCAGACGAAGCAGAACACGGTGGTTATGGACCTCAAGCCTGGTGCCGGTATTGACAAGACCATGGTGGAGGGTGTGACCGCTATTTTCCTTATGAACTTCTACAATCCTGCCTTTGTCGTCAGAGATCAGACGCAGATCGTTTCTGCGGCTGTGAGTCAGGGACTTGATCCTGCATCTCTTACGGATGAGCAGATCGTTGCAGTGGCTCAGTCTGCAGGGCTCGACGAGGTCCTTGTAGGAAACCTCACCGATGACGGGGCGAACATGATAGTGGAAATGAGAATGATAAATGTCCCGAGCGCCAAGATACGTGCTACCGATAAGGCTACGTGGGCAAAGGGCACTCCATACAGGGATCCGGTGAAGGCTATGGCAAACCGCATGCAGTCGCATGTCGGAAAGCCTGTACCTGCTGACGCGGTGTCTGTCGTACCTCCGGTCCAGCAGCAGCCTGCGCCTCAGCCTGCAGCCCAGCAGCAGCCTGCTCAGCAGGAGGCTCCGGCAGCAGATGCGCCTGTGACCCTTTACGGCTTCCTCGTTGTCTTCCCTCAGGATCTCGGAATGTACAATGCCGAGCCTAAGTTCGTGATTGCGGGCATCAACGCCGACTGCGCCTATGGCCGCTCGGACTGGCGTCTTCCTACCATGGAGGAGATGTCGCTCATGAAGGCGAATGCCGCAAGGATTCCGGGACTTACTGACGGCGAGTACATGACCTCGGACGGCAGTCAGACAGGTATACTCAGACTTGTCGCGAGCAATGCTGTCCAGCAGCAGCCGGTTCAGCAGCAGCCGGCTCCTCAGCCAGCTCAGCAGCCTGTGCAGCAGCAGCCTGTGGCTGTGACCCCTCCGCCGGCAGCGGCTCCGGTAGCTGTGCCTGTGGCTGTTCAGACTCCTCAGCCTGCCGCTCCTGAAGTGTCGGCAGTCCCTAATACGGGCTTCTTCAACGGAGTGCTTGTCGTGAACGGTGTCGAGTATCCGATGGTCTATGTGACTGGAGGAACATACAATATGGGAAATGATCTCTTCAGCGATCAGAAGCCTGTACATGCAGTGACCCTCAATGCCTTCTATATGGGTAAGTATGAGGTTACGCAGGCTCTCTGGGAGGCTGTGATGGGCTCGAATCCGAGCTACAACGAAGGCAAGAATCTTCCTGTCGAGAAGGTGACATGGGAGGACTGCCAGCTGTTCCTTCAGAAACTCAACGCCCTCGTCGGCCAGAACTTCAAGCTTCCTACGGAGGCTCAGTGGGAGTTCGCTGCACGTGGAGGAAACTTCTCGAAGGGATATGAGTATTGCGGAAGCAATCTCTCTGGCGAGATCGGATGGAATGCTGCCAACAGTGGCGGAGAGACGCATCCTGTAGGTCTCATGCTTGCAAACGAGCTCGGCCTTCACGACATGTCCGGAAACGTGATGGAGTGGTGCAGCGACTATTATGGACACTATCCGTCAGAGCCTCAGACAAATCCGACCGGAGCCGTTTCGGGAGCGACACGTGTCGTGCGTGGAGGATGCTGGCATAACGACCCTATGTTCGGCAAGGTAGACTACAGAAGCCAGGTGCCTCAGGGCAGCCGTTCGAGCAACCTCGGTTTCCGTATTGTCCTCTAATTGACAAATTCTATCGAAATCCTTTGAAAATCGGAAAATTATGCATATTTTTGCGCGCCTTTTTGACCAAGGGCGCGCTTTTTTTTGAAGCCGCTCGGGCGAGGTACAATAAATAATGTTTAACCCACTAGTTTGTTTTTCAATTTTACAATGGAAGAAAACAAGACAGTTGCTGAGGTTACTCCAGAGGTAGCTCCAGCAGTAGAAGAAACCAAGAAGAGCGTTCTCAACGCATCTGTAGCCCCTGAGAATTTCGACTGGGATGCATTCGAGAATGACGATGTTTACGGCGGTGGTGACAAGTCAGCCATCGAGGAGCAGTACAACCAGACACTTTCAAAGGTCGTAGAGGGCGAGGTCGTAGAGGGCGTCGTTACAGCGATCAGCAAGAGAGAGGTCATCGTCAACATCGGTTACAAGAGCGAGGGTGTCATCATGGCTCCTGAGTTCCGTTACAACCAGGACCTTGCAGTAGGTGACAAGGTTGAGGTGTTCGTTGAGAACACTGAGGACAAGAAGGGTCAGCTCATCCTTTCTCACAAGAAGGCTCGCCAGCTCCGTTCTTGGGATATGGTAAACGCAGCATTCGCTGCAGACGAGATCGTGAAGGGTTACGTGAAGACACGCACAAAGGGCGGTATGATCGTGGACGTATTCGGTATCGAGGCGTTCCTCCCTGGTTCACAGATCGACATCAAGCCTATCCGCGACTACGATCAGTATGTTGATACAACAATGGACTTCAAGATCGTGAAGATCAACCAGGAGTTCCGCAACGTTGTCGTATCGCACAAGGCTCTCATCGAGGCAGAGCTCGAGCAGCAGAAGAGCGAGATCATCGGCAAGCTCGAGAAGGGTCAGGTACTCGAGGGTACTGTCAAGAACATCACAGGTTACGGTGTATTCGTTGACCTCGGCGGTGTTGACGGT
>JAGBCS010000014.1 GCA_017937885.1 Bacteroidales bacterium | reverse complement strand
TCGCATGACGTGCCTTAGGAGCCATGCGCACCCACTCGAGCTCACGCTCCAGAGCCTTGCGGCGCTTGCTCTCCTGTTTTTCTTCCTGGGCAAGACGGGTGCTCTTCTGGTCGAGCCATGAAGAATAGTTGCCTTTCCAAGGAATGCCCTCTCCTCTGTCAAGCTCAAGAATCCATCCTGCCACGTTATCGAGGAAATAACGGTCGTGGGTCACAGCAATCACCGTACCCTTGTACTGCTGAAGGTGAGCCTCGAGCCACTGGATACTCTCTGTATCGAGGTGGTTGGTAGGCTCGTCAAGAAGAAGCACGTCAGGCTGACGGAGAAGAAGTCGGCAAAGCGCTACACGGCGACGCTCACCGCCGCTGAGAGTAGAGACCTTCGCATCAGAAGGAGGACACTGGAGCGCATCCATCGCCCTTTCAAGCTTGGAATCAATCTCCCATCCCCCGCAGTTCTCTATCTTTTCAGTAAGCTCTCCCTGACGCTCGATCAAAGCCGTCATCTCGTCGTCAGACATCGGCTCACAGAACTTCATGTTCACCTCTTCATATTCCTTCAGGATATCCATCACTTCCTGCACACCTTCCTGGACGACCTCGATGACAGTCTTGTCCGGATCCATCTGTGGTTCCTGCTCGAGGTAGCCTACAGAATAACCGGGTGCCCATACGACCTCGCCCTGGTAGCCGGTCTCAATGCCGGCAATGATCTTCATGAGAGTAGACTTACCAGATCCGTTAAGACCGACAATACCGATCTTAGCTCCATAGAAGAAGGACAGATAAATGTCCTTCAATATCACTCTGTTGTTATGCGGGAGAATCTTTCCCACTCCATTCATCGAAAAAATGATCTTCTCGTCTGCCATATATCAATGTATTTAATTCAAGGATTTGTCAATCCTGCAAAGATAATCTATTTTTTCGTCTTTAAAAGTCTAAGTCTCTCCTTGCGGCACCAATCGCTGGGATTTTCATTCATAAAGAGACGGAAGGCCATACTGAAGGATACGATGGAGTTGAATCCGCTGGCTGCAGCAAGTTCCGCGACCTTGAGCTCAGGGCTGTTACGGAAGAGTTCCATTGAATGTATGACTCTATGATAATTCACGAACTGACAGAAATTCCTCCCGGTGTAATGGCTGATTGCCTTGGATATGTACAGTTTGTTGGTATACACGACCTTGACCACATCATTTATCGTAAGCTCACTGTTGAGAAACGGCTTCTTCATCTCAAACAGCACAATGATACGCTCGTAGACATCACGGTACATATCGTCGAATTTCGGATCGGAAGCCGCAGACACCTCCACATGGGATATCTTCATGGATTCGACGATCCTCCTCTCGTGCCGATGCAGCAGAACAAACACAGAATCGAATACCACACGTAGGCCGGCAGCGACAAGAGTACACCCTAATAGAAATAGGGTAACGGAGGTATGTATCCCTGGCCGACCATCACGGAGCATCGACACGAACAGGAACAGCGAGACCGTCATCTGTATACATAGAAGGTAGAATACTTCTACATTAAGACACAGGTTCTGCCAGACGGTCCCGGACTTCATTACGGAACGCACCTCACGTATCCTGGACCACATGGAATGTAGGAAAAGCCATGACATGGACAATGAAAGCGTCAGGACAGCAACAAGTACCGGATATGCTCCCGGAACGGGAATCAGCCCCAAGGCACAAAGCAGATAAGCCGTGGCGAGAGCCAGTTGCAGACAGCAGACAACTTTGACTATCCTTTTCCCGACCTCCTGCTTCCAGACTGAAGAAAGCAAGGTCAGGATAGCGATAAGCGACAGGAGCAGGTCAGCCGTCATACGGCTGCCGACATCTCCACCGGCGAACATATCGGCTGTAAAAAGAGCGGCGTCCAGTCCCATGAGCCACGGGAGGATTCCAGCCTTGTCATCGGCAAGTTCCTTATACCTGTAATTCTTGACCAACTGGCACACCATGACTGATAATGATGCGATGATGATTAGGGAAACAATGAACATATACATACTTTATTGTTTTAAATATCAGACAAAAATAACGAATGTCGCCTTTCCGTTCGGAACGGAAGTGGCGACATTCGTCACATTTTTCTTTTTTTTATAAATATGTCGACTATTTTAGTCCGTCTTGGACAATTTTGACATTCTGCTCTACTTTTTTGTCTTCACCTTGATAGTATCAAAACCCTGTCCGTAGACACCCATGACCGTAGAAACCGACAAAAATGCATCCGGATCAATCGTCTTGACATACCTCAGAAGAAGGTTCAGATCGGTTTTTCTGGTCACCACCATAAGGACCTGCTTCTCTTCCTTTGAGTACCATCCCTTTGCAGGAATGACTGTCACTCCTCTCTTCATGTCGAAGGCTATGGCATCTGCCATCTCAGTGACTTTCTTAGTGAATATGAATACCTGGACAGACTGCTTGGATCCAGAGAGATACAGGTCTACAGCATAACCGCTGACCGTGACCTGGATCAGACCATATACGACGACTGCCAGTTTCTCGGTAAAGGGAAGTATCTCCCCTGTTTCCGTATATGACGGAAACAGAAGCGATGAAAGAATGATGCCGACGTCAATGATAAGGATAACGCGTCCCGGAGAAGCAGGACGGAACTTGCACCATACAAGAGCCACGATATCTGTTCCTCCGGTACTTCCACCCTGAGACATCGACAATCCTATACCGAAACCTGCAATTATACCGCCCAGAAAAGTACATATCAGTTTTCCGTTGGATACGGCAAACTCATGTATGAATTCCACCGGAATCAGTTTCGGCATAAGGCCAAGCATGAACGATGTCATGAAGATCGCATATATCGTCTTTCCGCCGAAACCCGTGCCCAGAATCTTTGTTCCTATTATAAGCAGTATGACATTGATGATGAAATATGTCACTCCCATAGGTATTCCTGTCGCATACATCAGAATGGATGCGAATCCGGATACGCCGCCGCCGACGAGGTTGTTCGGAAGGAGGAAGATGGTCCATCCCAGCGCGTAGGCAACCACACCGAGCGTGACAAGAGCATACTCCTTTACTAGAGTCCCTACATCTGACTTAAGAATCTTTGCCATTATTCAGCCTCCTCAATCTGCGATGTCTTCTTCTTCTTCCTGATACCCGTCTTCACTTCTTCAAATCCTTCGCCATATACGCTATGTGTCGACGAAACGGAAATGAAGGCGCGCTTGTCTATGGCCTTGACCTCATTGATCACTTCATTCATCTGCTGCTTTCTTGCTACAATAAGAAGGACCTTTCCAGCCTGCTGGGAATACCATCCTACAGACTCCAATGCCGTCACTCCCCTGTCCATCTTTGTGATCATATGATCGGCGATCGCCTTATACTGGGACGAGAAGACAAGAATCTGAACTGACGACTTGTTTCCAAGCAGAACGAAATCCACTCCGAATGAGAAGCCGAGCATCACGACATATGCATAGATTACATCAACAATGCCCTTTCCAGGAATCAGGAAGACGCTCATGATGATGAACATGTCCGTAATCAGATATACACGTCCCGGGGAGACAGGCCAGTACTTGTTTATGATCATGGCTATGATATCCGTTCCGCCAGTACTTCCGCCACGCATGAGGACTATACCGATTCCGACGGATTCCAATGCGGCTCCGACAAGGGCCACAAGGAACTTCTCATCCATAAGCACCTCTAGCTGAGGGAATTTCGGAAGCAGCTCAAAGAGAAGGGAGGTCAGGGCTATCACATAAATAGTCTTGAATCCGAATCCCTTTCCCATGACGAGGAAGCCCATTATCAGAAGGGCGAAGTTGATGACCGGATATGTCCATCCGACCGGGATGCCTGTACCATACTGGATGATGGTACAGAGTCCTGTAAGTCCGCCGCTCGCCAGACCGTTAGGAATGATGAATGACGTCCACGCCATACAGAATATGACGGAACCAACTGTCATCACGAAATAGTCCCAGAGCGTGGACAGGATCTTGTTTGATTTCATAGGTGATCTTGAATCTGTTATTTTACTACAATATTCACAATCTTGCCAGGCACGACAATCACCTTCACGATGTTTCCGCCGGCAACATACTTAGCAGTCTGATCGAGTCCCCTGACATGAGCTTCCACAGCATCCTTGGCCATGTCAAGAGGCAGTTCCACAGTGAAGCGTGTCTTTCCGTTGAAAGATATCGCATACGTGCAGTTGTTCTCTACAGTATAAGCCTCGATATATTCAGGGAATGCGGCATAAGTTATGCTTTCCTTGTGTCCGAGAGCCTCCCAAAGTTCTTCCGCAATATGAGGCGCGAACGGCGACAGGAGGATGATAAGCGGCTCAAGAACCTCACGCTTGTTGCACTTGAGATCATAAAGTTCGTTGACTGCGATCATGAATGCGCTGACAGCCGTATTGAATGAGAACGCCTCGATATCGGTGCGTACCTTTCCGATAAGCTTATGGAGAGCCTTGAGTTCGTCAGCTGAAGCCTTTTCATCTGTTACGATGAAGCCGTCGCGGTCATAGAACAGCCTCCATACTCTCTTGAGGAAACGGTTCACTCCGTCGATTCCCTTCGTATCCCATGGCTTAGACTGTTCGAGAGGGCCGAGGAACATCTCGTAAAGGCGCAGAGTATCAGCACCATATGTATCGCAGATCATATCAGGATTCACCACATTGAACATCGACTTCGACATCTTCTCGATCGCCCATCCGCAGATGTATTCCCCATCCTCAAGGATGAACTCCGCATCCGCATAGTCAGGCATCCAGTTGCGGAAAGCCTCGATATCAAGACGGTCATTGTATACGATGTTCACGTCTACATGGATCTCGGTCGTCTCATACTGATCCTTGAGTCCGTATGAAACGAAGGTATTAGTGTTTATGATTCGATATACGAAATTCGAACGTCCCTGGATCATTCCCTGGTTGATCAGTTTCCTGAACGGCTCCTTCTCGCATACATATCCGAGGTCGAAGAGGAATTTGTTCCAGAAACGCGAATAGATGAGGTGACCTGTAGCATGCTCGGTACCGCCGATATAGAGATCCACATCTCTCCAGTACTCGTCAGCCTCCCTGCTCACGAGAGCCTTGTCGTTACGTGGGTCCATATATCGGAGATAGTATGCACTGCTGCCGGCAAAGCCAGGCATGGTGCTGAGTTCGATCGGATATCCGTCCATTTTCCAGCCCTGCGCACGTCCGAGTGGCGGTTCTCCTGTCTCAGTAGGAAGGAACTTATCCACTTCCGGAAGCTCGAGAGGAAGATTGTCAAGCGACATCGGAGTAGCGATGCCGTCCTTGAAATATACCGGGAACGGTTCGCCCCAATATCTCTGACGCGAGAATATCGCATCACGAAGCCTGTAGTTTGTCTTTCTGTGGCCGATGCCGTGCGCCTCCACATAGTCGATGGCTGCCGGAATGGCCTCCTTGACTGTCTTTCCGTTGAGGAAGCCCGAATTGCACATGATGCCTTCCTTTGCATCGAAGCTGGACTCGCTGACGTCGCAGCCTTCAATAAGAGGGATTATCGGAAGATCGAATCTCTTTGCAAACGCATAGTCACGGCTGTCATGCGCAGGAACTGCCATGATGGCTCCGGTTCCATAACCTGCAAGTACATATTCCGAGATCCATACAGGGACCTTGTCTCCGGTAAGAGGATTGGTCGCATACGATCCTGAGAACACACCGGTAACCTTTCTTGTCTCAGTCATTCTCTCGCGCTCCGTCTTCTTCTTCGCCATCGCAAGATATTCTTCTACAGCTTCTTTCTGCTCCGCAGCAGTAAGTTTCCCGACCCACTCGCTTTCTGGAGCCAGAACCATGAAGGTCACACCGAATACGGTATCCGCACGAGTGGTGAAGATCGTCATGTCATACTCTTCAGAACCGTTCGACACCTTGAAGACCATCTCAGCACCCTGGCTCTTTCCGATCCAGTTACGCTGCATATCCTTGAGCGAATCGGTCCAGTCCAGATCCTCAAGATCCTCGAGAAGACGACCTGCATACGCCGATACACGAAGCTGCCACTGAGTCATCTTCTTCTGCTCTACTGGATGACCTCCACGGACAGAATAGCCTTCCTTGACCTCATCATTCGCGAGGACTGTACCGAGAGCCGGGCACCAGTTCACCGCAGTCTCTCCCTGGTATGCAATACGGTACTGCATCAGCACGTCAGCCTTCTCCTTATCTGAGAATGAAGCCCAGTCTGCAGCTGTGAACGGCACCACATCACCGCATGCCGCATCAACAGCAGCACTTCCGCCCTCGGCGAAAGCCGCCTCGAGCTCGGCGATCGGACGGGCCTTCTGCTGAACGTTGTCATACCAGCTTCCGAACATTTCGAGGAATGCCCACTGAGTCCACTTGTAATACTCCGGATCACAGGTACGTACCTCACGGGACCAGTCATAAGAGAAGCCGATCCTGTCCATCTGCTCGCGGTAGCGCGCGATGTTCTTCTCCGTAGTCACTGCAGGATGCTGTCCCGTCTGGATAGCATACTGCTCTGCAGGAAGACCGAAGGCGTCATAGCCCATCGGATGAAGGACATTGAAGCCGCAAAGACGCTTGTAGCGGCTGTATATGTCGCTCGCGATGTATCCGAGCGGATGGCCGACATGCAGACCCGCACCTGACGGATATGGGAACATGTCGAGCACGTAATATTTAGGTCTCGAGCTGTCGATCTCAGCCTTGAATGTCTGATTGGCAGCCCAGAAGGCCTGCCATTTCCTTTCGATTTCCTTAAAATTGTAGTCCATAGTCAGATATAATATCTTTCAAAGTATGATTATTTCTTTTTAAGCCGGAACTCTATCGGCAGGCTGATCCATGTACGGACCTTATTACCGTTTACCTTTCCGGGTTTCCATTTCGGAGATGCGTTCACGACCTTCAGAGCTTCGGCATCGAGCTCCGGAGAAACGCCCTTGGTGACCTTTGCATCTGTTACCTTTCCGTCCTTGTCAATGATGAAATCCACGGTCACACGTCCCTGTATTCCTTCTCTCAAGGCCGCCTCTGGATACTTGAGATACTGATACACCCATTTTTCGAGGAACTGGCGGAGATCCGCACTGTTGA
Organism: Bacteroidales bacterium; assembly: GCA_017937885.1. Lineage (GTDB taxonomy): Bacteria > Bacteroidota > Bacteroidia > Bacteroidales > UBA932 > Cryptobacteroides. The sequence continues at coordinate 4,935 of JAGBCS010000014.1, read as the reverse complement.
GGAATGTCGGTCTCTGGTCACAGTCATAATATGCCACGACGTCATCTCCCGGCTTCTTCCTGCCGCCACCGTCGCCAGGCCTGAACTCAGGCGCCTCATTGTCATTTGCCAGAGTAAGCAGACAGTTGTACACGTATTCGGTTTCCCGCTCCATCATGTCATAGTCTATCACCGACTGAGTATCCCTGTCCGTATTGTGTTCGGAATACTGTCCGGTCGAGAACATTACAGAAGGTATCTCCTTATCATAGAAAGCCCTGTGGTCGGAAGGATATATTTCAGATGTCACCAGCTCCGGCAATACCGGCTGAAGTTCCTCGGACAGCCTCTTCAGGACACCGTTCATGTCAGCATTCGAGGCCGTATATGCGTAAAATCCCTTATACCCCATGCCGACCATGTCAAGATTGATCATCGCATCGATATTCTCCACATCCGAAAACGACCTGTTGAGGAAGTACCACGCACCCGCATAAGTCTCGCAGGAGGCACCGAATGCTACGAAAAGTACGGAACGGCGGAAAAGGATGGAATTCATCTTCACCATTCTCGCAAGTTCGACCATCATGGACAGGCCAGACGCATTTCCGTTGGCGCCATAGAAGACTCTGTCCACTACACGACCATCGACAGTCATCTGCATCGTACCGAGGTTATCCAGTCTCGCGCCTACGACTATATAGCTGTTTCTCAGTGTCTTGTCGTATCCTTGGACATAACCGACGACATTTCTTGACGTCAATGTATCCCCATTCTCCTTCGCTATGCCGAAGGTTTCGCCGTCTGCAGGCGTCAGGACATCAATACCATAATCCTTGAGGATGCCGGTGACGTAACGCGCAGCCTCAAGCTCTCCCTGGGAACCGGCCTTGCGTCCTTCCATGTCTGCTGCAGAAAGAAAGCGTACGTGAGCCTTCATTGCGGCAGCAGCGTCACTGTCATAGAGGTCCTCATACACAGCATCATCCCTGAACTGCGCCTGAGCACATATAGGGAGCATAAGCATCAATGAAATCAAGATCAGTGTTCTGAACTTCATAAACCTACTCGTTTACAAGAATCCACGCATCAGCCGGACAGAACGGCTCCTTCTTCACCTTCTTGAGTTCGCGATGAGCATCTGTTATCTTGTTTACCGGACTCACTCCTACGGCAATCAGGTTACCCTTGCCATAGCTGATCAGAGCCGGCTTGTAACCTGCCGCCTTGACCTTGTCGAAAAGAGCTTCCGCATTCGCCCTCACTCCGAACGATCCGAGAATGATATAGTAACGTGCTTCCAGCTTGGTCGCGAACAATCCTCCCAGCGCTGCAGGATTACGGATTGATCCGCCCTGCTGCCTGATCGAATCCAGCGCATTGAGCGAGTCACGGATCATCATCTGTTCGGCATTGCGCAGAGAATCTATGCGGGACTGGACAGCAGCCTCTTCAGCACGGAGGAGCTCAAGCCTCATGCTCTCGATATCCTCGCTTGTCGGACGTCCGGCAAGCTTTCGGAAGAAGTCACATCCGGTAACGGTGAGCATGACGGCAATCGCCAGCAATATGTAAGACCTTTTCATAAGCGTTCACATTAGCGTATTCGTGCAAATTTAACGATTTAATGGTCTGAGACAAAATAATTCTTGATATATTTGCACTAATAACTGAAACTTGCATCTTGCGGACAGGCATCATGAACATAACGAAGACTTTAGCGGCAGTCGTGTTCCTTCTGGGACAAGGCGGCGCTGAAGCTGACGGACAGGAACTTGCGATGCGTGACTCGTGGCAGGCTCCGTTTGTCAATGTCCCTTCTCTATACGATCAGGACACGCTTACGGTATGCTTTCTCGGAGACATGATGATGCATACAAACCAGATTGCAGACGCACGAAACGGACAAGACTTTGACTTTTCCCCATATTTCAAGCTGCTTGAAGACAAGATTTCAGAAGCGGACATCGCAGTAGCGAACATGGAGTTCACACTGGCAGGAGAGCCATACAGCGGCTATCCGGAATTCAGCGCTCCAGACAGCTATGCCCGCTATATGGCCGAAATCGGTATCGACATATTCCTGGCTGCAAACAACCATATCTTCGACAAGGGAAGCGAAGGTACTGCGAGGACATTGGAGATATACCGCAAGCTTGAAGATTCACACGGAATAAAGGTTGCCGGCATTGCTGAAAGCGAAGAGGCAAGACAGGAGAATCATCCGCTGGTGATCAGAAGGAAAGGCATGACCCTGGCCTTCATCAACTTCACATACGGTACCAACCTCGGCGGACAGCTGCATTGGCCGAAGACGAACTACATGAGGGAAACCCATCGCCTTCAGGAAGCCTTGGAGAAAGCGGAAGCTGAAGCAGACATGACTATAGTGCTGCCGCATTGGGGTCCCGAATACGAGCTGATGCATTCACGCAACCAGGAAGAGACTGCAGAATGGCTTGCAGGCAACGGCGCAGACCTGATAATCGGCACCCATCCTCATGTCGTGCAGGACACGGCAAAGATATGCGGAGTCACTGTGGCATATTCCTTGGGAAATGCCGTATCGAACATGAGTGCTGCGAACACCCAATTGGAACTGATGGCGGTACAGAAGATAGTGCGCAAAGGAAACGGAGACATCGGATTGCTGCCGCTGGAACTGATATGGCTGTGGTGCTCACGGCCGGGAGGCTTCGGGAACTCATACACCGTCATCCCGGTTGAGGAATATCTGGGGCGCAGGGAAGAATGGAGCGGAGCATGGGACTACGACAAGATGGTCTCGACCTATGAAAGAATAACGAAACAACTAAAACACTGATAATGAGCAGACAATCCATCAGGCTTGAAGCTATTGACCCGGTAGAGATCTATGGACCGGGGAACCGGAATCTGGAAGCCCTATGCAGCTACTTCCCACAACTGAAGGTAGTTGCCAGAGGAAACGAACTTATACTGGACGGAAAGGAAGAGGACGTGACAGGATTCACGGCTAAGCTGAACATGCTGATCGAGAGGAGACAGCACAAGATGAACCTTACTCCATACGATGTAGAGGACATCTTTGACGGTGAAGCATCACCGGACAGATTCAGGCTAAGCGGCGAATCCGTAATCGTACATGGGAATGACGGAAAGCCGATAAAGGCCCGCAACCGTACGCAGCAGGAAATGGTGAAGTCGTATTTCGAGAACGATCTCATCTTTGCCGTCGGGCCTGCCGGTACAGGAAAGACATACATAGCTATCGCACTGGCTGTCAGAGCATTGAAGAATAGAGAAATAAAAAGGATCATACTTACGCGTCCGGCTGTCGAGGCAGGAGAGCGCCTCGGCTTCCTTCCTGGCGATCTGAAAGATAAGCTTGACCCGTATCTCCAGCCTCTGTACGACGCACTCGGAGATATGATTCCGGCCAAAAGGCTTCAGGAATTCATGGCGGAAGGAACGATCCAGATCGCTCCCCTCGCATACATGAGAGGCCGTACACTTGACAGGGCATGCGTCATTCTCGACGAGGCTCAGAACACCAATCTCGGCCAGCTGAAGATGTTCCTGACCCGAATGGGATGCGATGCCAAATTCATCGTGACCGGCGACGCCAGCCAGATCGACCTTCCGAACAAGAGGGACTCCGGCCTTCTCAAAGGTATTGAACTGACCAGAGACATAAAGGGCGTCAAGACGATATTCTTCAGGAACGAAGACATCGTCCGTCACCCGCTCGTCACCAAGATAGTGAAAGCCTTCGAAAAGGCTGAAAACGAAAAGGAGCAGGCTTAGTGACCTGCTCCTTTTTATTCATATGAGTAATGGATTACTGTGCGTTGCCTGAACGTACCACCTCGTCATACTTCTTGTAGTTTGCCTCGTAGTCAGGGCCCTTAGAGCTGAAACGATAGTAGATGTTCTTGAGGTACTCAGCGATGCTGACCTTGAGCTGATTGTCCTGTGACACGCTGTATGCCTTCTCGAAAGGCTCGATAGCGTTGTGGAGAGCTGCCTCGAACTGCTCTACGAGAGCCATGTACTTCTTGTCGTCGAGCTCGTCGTTAGCCTTTTTCTGAAGATCGATCGCCTGGTCATAGTAGAGGACGCCGGCACCGATGTAACCGAACTCGTATGCAGGGTTGATCTCTGCGCACTTGTAGTAAGACTCGACTGCCTTCTCAATGTTTCCGAGTTCCTTATAGATATTACCCTCCACATAGTAAAGAGATGCGTTGTTTGGCTCGTTCTTCTTAGCCTCGTCGATGAGGACGAAGAGTCTGTCTGCATTCTCACCGCTCTCGATGTAGTAGTTGATGAGACCGATAAGGATGCTCTGACTCTGCGGATATGCAGCAAAACCCTTCTCAAGAACTGCTACAGACTCTGCGTTCTTGCCCTGAGCCTTATAAACGTCAGCAAGCTTTGCGAACACCTCGCCACCCTCGTAGTAGTAGCCGATCTCCATGCACTTCTCAAAGAACTTCTGAGCTCTGTCATAATCCTTCACAGCCCATGCAGTATAACCTGCATTGTAGAGTGCTGTTGTATCTGGAGCGCTTACAGGCTCTACAGCTGATGCAGCAGCAGCCTTCTCGAAGAGTACGCTTGCACCAGCAAGGTCACCGAGCATATAGGCGGTCATACCGTCATTGAGATACTTCTCTGAAATACCCTTGATACCTGCAGTGATATCCTTGATCTTTGACTTCTTCGCGTCTACCTCATAAGCCTTCTGATAAGCCTCGAGAGCACCTGCGAGCGCATCCTCGTAAACCGGCTTTGTAACATAGATGAGAGCGAGCTGACCAGCCTGGTTGAAATAATACTCCTTAGTCTCGTAAACCTCCTTTACGCAAGGCTCGCCGTTAAGGACAGCCTCTTCTGTAGAGATAGGCTTGTCATTGCCTGCGATGAGCTGAAGTTCCTGCTTTGTTGCACCAAGCCAAGCAGATCCTGCAGGAG
>JAGBCS010000013.1 GCA_017937885.1 Bacteroidales bacterium | reverse complement strand
AGGCGGAGAATTCACTTTGGCTCTTGCTTCTACAGCAGATTGGTATGCAGAGACTTATGAGGACTGGATCACTGTCTCTCCTTCTTCCGGCTGGGGCTCTTCCGAGGCACAGCCTGTAACAATCTCTGTCCTTCCGAATGAAGAAGCATACGAAAGGTATGGAGATGTATGGTTCTATGTTGAGGGTCATTCTGTATATGTTACCGTATGTCAGGAAGGCAACTACTCATATGATGACGGAATTATCGATGTCACTGTAGCCGAATTCATCGAGGAGGAGGTCAGCACAGATCATTTGTACAGGATTACCGGAACAGTCGGAGGTCCTATCAACGCGATCTATGGCAATTTCGACATCATCGACGAGACCGGCACCGTCTATGTGTACGGCATTTCGAACTGGTCGGACTATTCTGAAATATTTGCAGTTGGCGGAACGGTGACTGTTGTCGGTCAGCGTGGCGACTACAACGGTAAGGTCGAGGTCCTTGAAGGATATATTGAGTATTATGAGCCGGGCGAGGATACCGGTGACGACGAACCTTCAGACGGAAGACCGTCAGAACTCATCGCGGCGACTGTCGCAGACTTCCTCGCAGCAGAGGTCAGCACAGAAGTCTGGTATGAGCTTACAGGTGAGATTACCTCTATCGTAGAAGGCAATGCATATGGAAATCTCTATATCAACGACGGTACAGGCGAAGTCTACATCTACGGCCTTACAAACGGCTGGGTAGGCTATAATGACAAGTCTTTTGACAGCATAGGCCTTAAGGTAGGCGATACTGTCACTCTCGGTACTCTCCGCTCCGAGTACAAAGGTACGCCTCAGGGCGGCGGAAGTTCCTTCCCTGCTTACTACATAAGCCACGAATCATCTTATGCGCCTGTTCCGGGAGAGGATGGACCATTTGCAAACGGCAAGTACTTTATCGTGGCAGGAGATAAGGTGGCTACAGCTCTCTCTGCCGACAAGTCTTACGGTTATATTCCATCTGTGGATGCCGCATCCGTGACTGAAGCTGATGCATTCACGTTCCAGTTCTATCCGGACTTCGGAGGATATACAATCCAGGATTCCTACGGAAGGTATCTTTACAATGCTCTCAAGTCCGATGGTGAAACACCTTACACTTCATTTAATGTTGCTACGGAGCTCCCTGATAATGAAGAAGAATGCGGTTTCTATATGTGGTGTGTAGACTCATATGACGATACATCTCTCGACATATACAACGTAGCTACTCTTCTTTCGATATGCTGGTCTCCTAATTGGGGTACATGGGAGCTTGCAGACCCATATGTGGATACATTCACAAATGTTCTTCCGACTCTTGTGCCGGTAACGGAAACAAAGTAGTGGAGAAACATAGCTTTTGCGATACTGCCGGCGGCCATTTGGCCGCCGGCTATTTTTTGCCTTATTCATTGGATATTTTCCTACTTTTATTATTTTTGTAAGTTCATTATGTGTGTTGAAACATAAGCAATAGAGATAAACATTTTTATACTTACAATCATGAAATTGAGAAATTTACTCATTGGCGCGCTCGCAGCTGTCGGGTTCATGACCGCATGCGAGATGGAGGAGAATCTCGGAACCCCGAAGATTGCACTCAGCGAAAGTGAACTGGCTTTCGACAAGGATGGCGGAAGTCGTACCATAACAGTAGTCGCTACCCGTGACTGGGCTGTGGAAGAGAATGCGGACTGGCTGGCAGTCTCTCCGAATGAGGGAACAGCCTCGTCAGTCGTTCAGGATGTGGTCCTTACGGTCCTTCCTAATGACGGCATGGACCGCGAGGTCGAGGTGAAGTTCACCATCGGCATGACAAGCAAGTATCTTAAGGTCGTTCAGGCGGGTCCGGGCGGCTCTGCAGAGCAGCTTATCGTCTTCTTCAATGACTTCGACAAGGAGGAAGCGACTAAATCGTATGGATCAAGCGGCGGAAGCTGGCCTTATCTCGACCTGTTCGACGGCTGGATGAACCAGACCGGAACAGGCGCAGCTTCAGTGACTTACAACTATAGCGGAATGTCTGCACGTGCGAATTCGACATCTGACAGCAACTATTCGGACTATGCCGGTTCCGGAATGAACAACATGTTCTTCGGAAAGAGCGCATATCTTGCGACTAAAGGCATCGCTCTAGGAGATGCGACAAGCTTCGAACTGACTTTCGGTACTGAGAAGTATTCACAGGACAACGGAAGCGTGTTCACAAATTCAGAGTTCCACGTATATCTCAGCAACGATGGCGAGAAGTGGGTGGAGCTTAAGGACTATACATTCGCAGGAGGTACTACGGAGGGACGCTGGAATGTGGCTTCTGCAAACTTCAGCGTGCCTGCAGGCACAGAGACTCTTTCTGTCTGCATGGCTGTAGATGTGGCAAGCTCATACAGAATGGATGACCTCAAGCTCGTCATTTCCGACAAGCAGGGAACCGCTGTCGATTTCTCTGCTGCGAAGGAGATGGATTTCACTGCGGGCGGAAGCTCTTCAGGTGAGCCTGTGACACCGCCGTCAAACATCACGGATGTGACTGTAGCGGAGTTCAACGAGAAGCCTGTCAGCACATCTGACTGGTATAGGCTTTCCGGAACTGTCGGAGGACCGGTTAATATGACATATGGCAACTTTGACCTTATCGATGAGACAGGTAAAGTATATGTATATGGCATTTCAAACTGGTCTGAATATTCTTCTATATTTGCAGAGGGAGGCACCGTTACCGTTGTCGGCCAGCGCGGTGACTACAATGGCAAGATCGAAGTCCTCGAAGCATATATTGAAAGTTTTACCCCAGGCAGCGGCGATCCGGGAAATGATCCGGGAAACGACGAATCAGGCAAGCCGGCAAGTCTGACCAAGGCTACTGTGGAAGAGTTCCTCGCAGCCGAGGTGAGCTCAGACGTATGGTATGAACTCACAGGAGAGATCACTTCCATAGTTTCAGGCAACGCATACGGCAATCTCTACATAAACGACGGCACTGGTGAAGTGTACATCTACGGCCTCACAAACGGTTGGGTCGGATACAATGACAAGTCTTTCGACAGCATCGGCCTCAAGGTAGGTGACACTGTCACCATCGGTACTCTTCGCGGCGAATACAACGGCTCGCCTCAGGGTGGCGGAAGCGCAGTTCCGGCTTACTACATCAGCCATGTTCCAGGGGAAGGAGGAAATGATGAAAATGGCGATGTTTCTGACGCGACATGGGCATATACGTTTGCCGAAGGCGATTTGGGAACGACAGGAAACCTCAGCAGTTCTGTCACATTGAATGGCATCGAATGGTCTTTTGTGATGAATGACGCTGACTATCTCGGATGGGACAGCTCTAACGGACGTGGCCTGCAGATGGGCAAGAAGGCAGATCCGGCTTCATCGATCACCTTGTCTACTTCGGGAATCTCCGGAACGGTCAAGAAGATCGTGATCAATACATCCGGCGCTTCCGGTACAGATGCCACACTTGTAGTCAAGGTCGGCGGCGAGAATTTCGGCTCTTCGATCCAGACAACCAATTCAGCTGCAGATTATACATTTGAGGGCTCGGCTTCAGGGGCGATTGAGCTGAACTGGACCTTGACAGCGGCTGCAGTATATATCAAGAGCATCGCTGTATATACAGAGTAATGATGATGAAGTCTTCAATATGCAAGGTTGCAGTGGCCGTCCTGGCCATCTGCGCCTTGTTTGTGACCTCTTGCGAAAAGCCTGTCAAGGACAGCGTGCTGGAGATATCTCTTGTATCGACTTCGGTACCTGCCACATCCGGAGCGCAGTTTGTCACTGTCAGATGCAGCGGCAGCTGGACTATCGGCCTGACCGGAGACAGCAACGGTATGGACTGGGCTTCTCTGAGCATGGCTTCCGGGCAAGGCAATGCGGATGTAGTCCTGACTTATAAGGAGAATACTACCGGCAAGGACCGCATGCTTTCCGTTGTGCTTGACAACGGTTCGAAGTGGGTGTCCTGTTCAATGACGCAGGCTGCGGCCGCTCAGGAACCACAGCCGGATCCCGAGCCGGATCCCGAGCCGGAACCAGAACCAGAACCGGAACCAGAACCGACTCCTACGCCGGAGGTTTCCAATACCGATTGGCTGGAGCTTCCTGCCATGGACAATCCGGATCTCGGATATTACAGTCATAGCTTCGAAATGAACGGAAGCACATACAGGAACTACACCTTCGGTTGGAGTCAGAATGACCTTGTGGCCTTATGGGTGGCGTATCCGTTGTGCAAGATGTATACGAACAAGACTGTGAGCAGGACGGATGAATGGGATTATGACCCGCTTCTCGGATCCGAATATTCGTCGGCACCTTTCGGCGGTTACGGAGGAAGCTATGCCCGCGGCCATCAGCTGCCGTCGGCAGACCGTCTGTGCTGCCGCGAGGCAAACGAACAGACTTTCTATGGCACGAATCTGACACCTCAGCTCAATGCCCATAATGAAGGCGTCTGGGCCAATCTCGAGAACCAGGTCCGTACATGGGCGAATACTTCCGATACGACTTATGTCATCACAGGCTGTGTCGTGGAGGGAAGCAAGATCTTTACAGAGGACTCTGACGGAAAGAAGATGACTGTTCCGGTAGCCTATTACAAGGCTCTCGTAAGATATCACAAGGCTTCTACCATCAGCAAATGGTCCGGAGCGGCGTTCTATCTGGAGCACAGGGCATATAAGGATGCTGAGGCGAACATAACGAAGACTCACGAGGCAGTGATGTCCATCGATGAGCTTGAGGAAATCCTCGATCTTGATCTGTTCGTGAATCTGCCGGCAAAGCTGGGAGATGACCAGGCGGCAAAGATCGAATCTCAGGATCCTGCATCTCTGTCTTTGTGGTGGTAATCTGAAACTCAATGAAAATGAAAAAGATAGCAATTATCCTTACAGCCCTTGTGGCATTCTGTCTGAGCGCATGCGCCCAGCAGGGCGAAAGGGCATATGTGATCGGATTTTATAATCTCGAGAACTTGTTCGACACTTATGACGATCCGGTCAAGAACGATGGCGAGTTCCTGCCTGACGGTGCCAACAAATGGACTGAGGTTAAATACCAGAAGAAGGTCTCGAACATGGCCAAGGTCATCAAGGAAATGGCAAACGACAACGGCCGTTACCATACGCTTCTCGGCGTGAGCGAGATCGAGAACCGTCTTGTGCTTGAGGATCTCGTCGCGGATCCGCAGATAGCAGATGCAAATTATCAGATCATCCATTATGACGGTCCGGACAGAAGAGGCGTCGATGTGGCCCTCCTGTATAACCCGAAGCAGTTCAAGTATCTCGACAGCGAGTCTATCCCGTATACCTTCGAAGGCAGTTCGATTGATTTCGTGATGTCAGAGAGCGAACAGGACTATTTCAAGACCAGAGATATCCTCATGGTGCATGGACTCATTGACGGTGAGCACTTTGCGATATATGTCGCGCATCTTCCGTCCCGCGCCGGAGACAAGAAGGGAAGCAATCAGCTTCGCGACCGTGGCGGCGAGATCATGTATGACCATGCGATGATGATGCAGAAGAAGTATCCTGGCATCAAGATCGTCTGCATGGGTGACATGAACGACAATCCGACCGACCCGAGCATGGCGGAGTATCTCCATGGAAAGGAGAATATCGAAGACGTGACGGACAAGGACTTCTACAGCCCGTTCATCGAGATGCTCAAGGATGGTCACGGTTCTCTGGCATATCGCGGTGTATGGAGCATATATGACCTCCTGCTTGTCAACAATGCTCTTGCGAACGCACCGGACGGAGGTCTTAAGATAACTCCTCTCGGAAAGAAGGGCTATCATGGTCATGTGTACAAGAAGAAGTTCCTGACCAACCAGAAGGGACAGTACAAGGGTACTCCTTACCGTACTTTCTCGAATGGCGCCTTCATAGGAGGCTACAGTGACCATTATCCGACTTATATTGTAATCAGCAAATAGAAGACTCTCGGCTTCGGTCGAGATGACATTTAAGAATATGATGAAGAAGATATTACTGACAATTGCGGCTGTGCTGCTGTGCACTTCTGCCCTTGTCGCTCAATCAGGCGATTGGGGAGGCGTCAAGGGTACTGTGGTCAACCGTGCCGGCAGGGCGCCGATTGCAGAGGCGACGGTCGTTCTTTCACAGAGCGGCGAGACCGTGGCACAGACAGTGTCTGATGCTGAGGGAAAGTTCCTCATCGATGACATGCCGAACGGCATGTACGACATGACGATAAGTGCGCCGGGCTTTCTGGAAGCTCATGTGAACGTTACCATCGAAGGCTATGTCAAGGACCTGATCTTTGTCGGCATGGTTGCGGAACAGGTGGTGGATGACGTCGATGACTCAAGCTTTGCAGAATTCGATATGGATGATTCGGGATACGATGATACACCGACCATTCTTTTCGGAACGAATGACCCTTACAACGAGATCGTCAGCTTCGGCTTCAGCAACGTCCGCTTCAAGAACAGAGGCTACACCAGCGAATCGCAGGATGTGTACCTGAGCGGCATCAGGATGAATGACGCGATAACGGGATATTCGCCGTATTCGCTCTGGAGCGGTCTCAATGAGGCGATGAGAAGCAAGGAGACGACTATCGGAAACGAGGTTTCCGATTACGGTTTCGGAGGCTACAACGGTGTGACCAATATCCATGCGAATCCTTCAAGCGTCCGCACCGGCTGGCGTTTCAGCGCCCTTTCCAACAGTGCGCTCTACCGTCTCCGCCTTATGGCAAGCTATGCGTCGGGCGAACTTGACAACGGATGGTCATATGCGTTCAACGTGTCAGCGCGTCTCGGTGGAAACGACTGGGTGAAGGGAGTTTACTACCGCAACTTCGCATATTATGCAGGAGTGGAGAAGAAGATCGGTGACGAGCACCGCATAAGCCTGATCACCTTTGCGGCTCCGGGACAGCGAGGAGCGCAGAACGCATCGACCCAGGAGGTCTATGACCTGATGGGCGACAACATGTACAACAGCAACTGGGGATATCAGAACGGCAAGGTACGTAACGCGCGTGTCCGCAAGACCTTCGAGCCTGTGACGATACTCAAGTATACGGCGACGCCGAACGATGACCTTGAGGCATCCGCAACCCTTCTCTGGCGTACCGGAAAGAACGGCTATACCGCTCTTGACTGGTATGATGCACCGGATCCGCGTCCTGACTATTACCGCAATCTCCCGAGCTATTTCTGGATGGAGGACGAGGACTACAACCGTCAGAACAGGGAGAAGTACTTCTGGGCGAAGGATGCATGGGAGAATGACGTCCCGGAATACGCTCACATCAACTGGGACCGTCTCTATAACGTCAACTACAACAGCTATGACGATGCCGGATATCTTCGTTCGAAGTACGTCATCGAGGAGCGTCGCGTCGACCAGAACGACATCAACCTCAACGCCAGCCTGAAATGGACGGCAAGCAGGGCATTCACCCTTACCGGCGGAGTGACCTACAAGTGGAACCGTACAGAGTACTACAAGAGACTTGACGATCTGCTCGGCGGCGAATACTACATGAACATAGACCAGTTCGCGGAGCGTGATTTCGCGTCGTCTCCTGCCATGGTCCAGAACGACCTCGATTACTATATCAGGTACGGCCAGGCCCAGACCCTTTACAAAGGCGACAAGTACGGATATGACTATTATGCACATGTCCGTAATGCAAATGTCTGGGCGAACGGTGCTTGGGATCTCGGTGCCTTCAAGGCGAATCTTGCGCTCGAAGGGGGCTATGTGAAGTTCTGGAGGGAAGGTCTTGTGCGTAAGGGTATGTTTGCCGGTCTGAATGACGACGGAAGTGAATTCGTCTATAACGGCCAGGTCCTCACGACCTATGAGAAGGTGAACGGCGAACTCAAGCCGATCACCTCGAAGGGCAATTCCGAAATCGCGGACTTCCTGACTTATTCTGCGAAGCTCGGTCTTCAGTACCAGATCACGGGAGGCCACCGTATCTATGCTAATGCTGGCTATTTCAACGACGCCCCTACATTCGCTCAGTCTTTCATCTCTCCTCGTACGAGGAATTCTCTCGTGCCAAATCTGGAGACGATGAAGACCATGTCTGCTGATCTCAACTACCAGTACAGCAGCAACGGATACAACGTCCGTGTGACGGGATTCTATACCAAGATCAAGGACCAGACCGACATGATGAGCTTCTACGATGACTCGCAGAACTCATTCACCAACTTCGCCATGAGCGGCATTGACCAGAGGCATATGGGTATGGAGCTCGGTTTCAGCGTACCGTTCTTCGTGAAGAACCTATCGCTTCAGGGAGCGCTCAGCTGGGGTGAGTATATCTATACTTCTACTCCGCGCATGACGCAGACCGTTGACAACAGCGCCGAGGTGATCTTCGACAATCAGATGGTGCCTTACTGGGCTTCGGCTCCTGTATACAGCAAGACTGAAATCAACGGCGAAGTCAGCTATGACTACGACGAGAACGGAAATCCTGTCGTGGTGGGATACAACAAGCATTACGTACCGTCGACACCTCAGTTTGCTGCGGATCTCGGTCTCAGTTACCGTACTAACTCTTACTGGTTCTTCGAGCTTGATGCACAGTACTTTGCAAACTCATATCTTGACATGAACCCTCTTTACAGGACCGATATGGCTGTGGCCGGACCGGACGGAATCATCACTCCTGTCGAGGTAGAGTACATGACGGCTCAGGAGAAGTTCGATCCTATGTTCGTCCTCAATGCGAGCATCGGCAAGTCGTGGTATATCAACCGCAAGTACAATTTCGGCTTCTCTCTGAATCTTCAGAACATCACCAACAACAAGGCCGTCAAGACAGGAGGATACGAGCAGACACGTCTGATCGACAGCAAGAGCTGCGAGAGGTATTACAGGTTTGACTCGAAGTACTTCTACATGCAGGGCTTTAACTATATGTTGAACCTCTATTTCAGATTCTAATGAAAAAGATATCTACAATACTATTGGCTATGGCCCTTCTCGCGGGATGCGAGGAGTTCCAGCCGGTCTTCACAGGCCAGTATGATGATCCGGAATATGTCGAGCCGGTGGAGATGAAGGCTACCGTCACAATCTCCGAGCTCAAGGATATGTATACGGCAAACGGCAGGAAGCCGATAACCATTACAGGTAATGTGGTGATCGCAGGCCAGGTGACGACATCAGACAAGGTGGGCAACCTATACAAGAGCCTGTACATCCAGGACGAGACAGCCGGCATAGAAGTCAAGATCGGCAAGAACGGCCTTTATAACGAATACAGACTGGGGCAGTGGATATATGTGGATTGTGAAGGTCTGACCGTAGGTGACTATAACGGCATGATCCAGATAGGATACAGTGATCCGACAGGGGAGTACGAGACTTCGTATATGGAACATTCCTCAATCATCGACACGCATGTCTTCAAGGGACCTTATGATGATCCGGTCGAGCCGGTGACGATCACTGAGGCTGATCTCAGGAAGAAGTCGAATCTCGGACGTCTGGTGACCATCAAGGGACTTACTTACGGCAACGAGATATTCTGCCTGATCTATGTGAATCCGAACCTTTCCGGCGAGGCGAAGAAGGCTGCGACCAACCGTATCTTCATCTCGACCGACTATGATCAGGAGCCGACCAACTGGGGTGTTACCACATGGGCTATGTCCGAGACTCTTTTCAAGAGCTATCTCGAAGCCGGAAACTTTGACGACGCAGCCCTTCAGGATGACTCCAGGAAGGTCAGCGAATTCAAGAATCCGGACGGCACATATTCGATCATCCCTACGGCATATGCCGTGAGCCAGTACTTCAAGATGGGAAAGTCATCGGTACAGGTCCGATCAAGCGGTTTCTGCCGCTTCTCTGACGAGCAGATCGATCCGGATGTGCTGGCAGGCAAGGCTACCGTAGACTTCACAGGCATCCTTACAGAATATGACGGGGAGTCTCAGTTCACTCTGATAGACCTCGACGGTGTCAAGGTAAACAAATAATAATGTACTATAAACCTATATCATGAAAAGAATCTTACTTATTTTGACTGTTATTATGGCAGCAGTTTCCTGCAACAGGATCAATCCTTTCCTTACCGAGTGGGATACTCCGTATGGAATTCCAGATTTCGAGCAGATCAAGGAAAAACATTATGTACCGGCTGTTGAGATGGGTATTCTCCAGCAGCAGAGCGAGATCGATGCGATCATCGCCAATTCCGAGGCTCCTACTTTCGAGAATGTTGTCGTTGCATACGAGCGTTCCGGCGCCATCCTCGACCGTGTGACAATGGTGCTTTTCAACGTTTCCGAGTCAGATGCGACAGAGTCTCTCCAGAAGATCGTCGAGGAGGTTCTTCCGATGATGTCGGAGCACAGCGACAATATCTTCATGAACCCATATTTCTTCGCCAAGGTGGAGAAACTCTATAAGGACATCGACAACCTTGGACTGAATCAGGAGCAGAAGATGGCCCTCAAGAAACTCTATGACGCATTCGTGAACAACGGTATCGCACTTGGTGAGGCTGAGCAGGCACGCATGCGCGAGATCAACATGGAGCTTTCATCTCTTGCAAACACCTTCGGCAACAACCTCCTTGCGGAGAACAACGCCTTTGCCGAGGAGTTCGGTCTTTCGATCTCAGAGTATCCTGAGGCAATGGCTTCTACAGAAGACCGCGCTCTCAGAGAGAAGATGTTCAAGGCTTATGCTTCAAGAGGCAACAACGGCAATGCATATGACAACAAGGACCTTATCGTCAAGATCATGGCTCTCCGCATAGAGAAGGCGAAGCTTCTCGGTTACGAGACTCCTGCCCATATGATTCTCCATGACAAGATGGCCGGCACTCCTGAGGCTGTGGATACCTTCCTTTCAGGCCTTATGGAACCTGCGGTAGCCAAGGCAAAGGCAGAGATCGCAGACATGCAGCAGATCATGAACGAGGATATCAAGGCTGGTCTTCTTCCTGAGGGAAGTGAGATTGAGCCATGGGACTGGGCATATTACGCGGAAAAGGTACGTAAGGCTAAGTACGCTCTCGACGAGGAGCAGACGAAGCCATATTTCCAGATGGAGAATGTTCGTCAGGGCGTCTTCGACCTTACGACCAAGCTCTTCGGCCTTCAGTATGAGAAGCTTGAGGACATTCCTGTATATCATCCGGAGGTAGAGGGCTTCAAGGTGACTGATGCTGACGGCTCGCTCATCGGTGTCATCATGACAGACTACTTCCCTCGCAGCACGAAGAGAGGCGGAGCCTGGATGACTAATTTCGTGAACCAGGAGGTCAATGCAGAGGGTAAGGACATCCGCCCTGTAATCGTGAATGTAGGCAACTTTGCAAAGCCTTCAGACGGCAAGCCGTCCCTTCTTTCTCTTGACAACGTCGAGACTCTTTTCCATGAGTACGGTCATGCCCTTCACGGCCTTCTCAGCAAGTGTACATACAAGAGCGTGAGCGGTACTTCAGTCGCTCGTGACTTCGTCGAGCTCCCTTCACAGATCATGGAGAACTGGGCATTCCAGAAGGATGTTCTTGCAGACTATGCCCGTCATTATGAGACAGGTGCAGTCATTCCTGACTCTCTTGTGGCCAAGATCGAGGCTGCCGGAACCTTCAATCAGGGCTTCATGACCACAGAGCTTGCGGCCGCATCGCTCCTCGACCTCAAGTGGCATATGCTTGACAGCGTAGAGGGACTTGATCCGATGGCTTTCGAGGCTCAGGCCTGCAAGGATATGGGACTTATAGACGAGATCATCCCACGCTACCGCAGCACTTATTTCGCTCATATCTTCAGCGGCGGATACAGCGCCGGATATTACAGCTATCTTTGGGCAGAGGTGCTTGACAAGGACGCATTCGAACTCTTCATGCAGAAGGGAATCTACGACAAGGAGACTGCAATGTCTTTCCGTCGCAATGTCCTCGAGATGGGTGGAAGCGAGGAACCGATGGTCCTCTACAGACGCTTCCGTGGAGCTGATCCTGACTCAGGAGCTCTCCTTCGTGGCCGCGGCCTTTAATGATACAGATAAAAGAAGCGAGTCCTGCACCGGCCGGTGCAGGACTCGCTTTCCATAATATGGTATATCAATAGATGCTGTGGTGACCGTTCTTGCGGTCGAGCTGGTCGAGGGCGAAGATATAGGCTCCGACTGCAATGGCCTTGCTGGCTCCCATCTTCGAGATCGTGATTCCGATTCGCTTCTGCGGATCGTAATCCACCTCGATCTCGCTGCCGTAGATCTTCATCTTCTTCTGCTCTCCCTTCACGAACTGCCTGAATTCCTCCTCGTTGTCAAGGTCATATACCTTCATCGGCATCCTTCCTACCTGCTTGCCTTCAAGCGTGCCGATCTTTCCGCGGAGGACCTTCAGGAGCGAAGGCATGATGTATTCATGCGCTCCGGTCATTCCGCCTCCGAGGACGATCAGACCGTCAGTCAGATTGACTGCCGCTGCAATCGCCTCGCCGGCCACTTCGCCCATCTCGGCGAAGGCCTGGATCGCCGCCTCCTGCTTGCCCTCGCTCACGCCTTCGGCTATCTCGAAGATATCCTTCGGCTCAAGCGGCCTGCGGTCGCCTGACAGTTCCGCGTACACACGCTTCACTGCTCTGATCGACACACCTTC
Organism: Bacteroidales bacterium; assembly: GCA_017937885.1. GTDB lineage: Bacteria > Bacteroidota > Bacteroidia > Bacteroidales > UBA932 > Cryptobacteroides. The sequence continues at coordinate 25,546 of JAGBCS010000013.1, read as the reverse complement.
CTCGACGATGATGTCCTTATGCTTGCAATGAGGGAGGTAGCAGATCTCCACGGAAGAGTTGTCGCCTCTGTTCATCATCCCGTTCACGATCATTCCGACGCCGAATCCTGCACCGAAAGTACATCCGAGCAGGTTCTTGTATCTTTTTGCGCTTCCTGCGAGCTCCAGCTTTTCGTTGATGTCCGGCAGGACACCTCCGATAGCCTCTCCGTATGTGAAGAGGTCTCCGTCATTGTTGATGAAGACCGGGATACCGAACTTCTTCCTCAGGTAAGGTCCCAAAGCGACTCCGTTTCTGAACGAAGGGAAGTTCAGGAGGTAGCCGTCGATGATGCCGTTCGGATAGTCGGCTGGGCCCGGGAAGGCGAAGCTTATCGCCACGGGCTCCCTGTCGAGCTGTTCCCTGATCGTGCGGAAGCCGTTGACCATAGTCTGGAGACAGAGGTCGAGGTCATGCGCGTTTGACGCTGTGATGATAGGGTCGACGATGAATTCGCCGCTCTGCATTGCTCCGAACATCATTGTGGTGCCGCTGGCGTCAAGCGTCAGGACAATGCGCGAGTCAGTTCTGAAGTTTGCCATTATATGTGGTTGTGTTTCTGTTTATACAAGCGCCTGTCCTGTCATCGCCGCCGGCTGCTCGATGCCCATGAGCTTGAGGATTGTCGGAGCTACGTCGGCAAGCTTGCCGTCCTTCACTTCCTTCACCTCGTCGCCTGCGTTGACAACGATGAAAGGTACGTCGTTGAGCGAGTGTGCTGTATTAGGGGTGCCGTCTTCGTTTACTGCATAGTCTGCGTTTCCGTGGTCTGCAGTGATGAGGACTGTATATCCCTGTGCCTTAGCAGCCTCTACGACCTTCTCAACGCATGAGTCAACTGCGGTAACGGCCTTGCGGATAGCCTCGTATACGCCTGTGTGGCCGATCATGTCGCCGTTTGCGAAGTTGAGGATGATGAGGTCGTTGCGGCCTGTGTTGATTGCCTCTACGAGCTTCTCTGTCACCTCAGGTGCGCTCATCTCCGGCTGAAGGTCATATGTCGCTACCTTAGGAGAGTTGACGAGGATGCGGTCCTCGTTCTCGAAGAGAGACTCTGCACCGCCGTTGAAGAAGAAGGTGACATGCGCATATTTCTCTGTCTCGGCGATGCGGAGCTGGTTCTTGCCAGCCTTTGAAACCACCTCTCCGAGGGTCTCCTGTACATTTTCCTTGTCGAAGAGGATATGTACGCCGGTGAATGATGCGTCATATGGAGTGAGACAGCAGAAATAGAGAGGAATGGTATGCATTCCCTGCTCAGGCATATCCTGCTGTGTGAGCACTGCTGTAAGCTCGCGTGCGCGGTCGTTACGGAAATTGAAGAAGATTACGGCATCGCCTTCCTCGATCTTTGTGAGAGGTGCGCCTTCTGCGTCAGTCAGGACGATAGGCTTGATGAACTCGTCGGTCACGCCCTCGTCGTAAGAAGCCTGGATAGCCTCAGTGGCTGAAGTGGCGTAGTTGCCCTTTGCGTCAACGAGCATGTCGTATGCTTCCTTCACGCGCTCCCATCTCTTGTCACGGTCCATGGCGTAGAAACGTCCGCATACGGTCGCAACCTTGCCGGTTGACTTCGCCATTTCAGCCTCAAGGCCTTCCACGAAGCCCTTTCCGCTCTTAGGGTCTGTGTCGCGGCCATCCATGAAGCAGTGTACGAACACCTTCTCGAGGCCATACTCCTTTGCTACGTTGAGGAACTCGTATACATGCTCGAGAGAGCTGTGCACGCCGCCCATCGAAGCGAGGCCCATGAGGTGCAGCTGCTTGTTGTTCGCCTTCACATAGTCGTATGCTGCCTTGATCTCTGCATTCTGAAGGAACTTGTGCTCGCGTGCCGCGATGTTGATCTTTACAAGGTCCTGGTATACTACGCGTCCCGCGCCGAGGTTGAGGTGGCCTACCTCCGAGTTGCCCATCTGGCCCTCAGGAAGACCTACGGCCTCGCCGCATGCCTTGAGCGTACTCATGGGGTACTGCTTGCGGAGCGACTCGATGTAAGGCGCTCCCTGTGTGTAGATGACGTTTGACTCATCCTGTCTGCCCTCGCCCCATCCGTCGAGGATCATGAGAAGAACTTTCTTGTCCATGGTATTATTCTGTTTTTATTATTCATTTGCAAAACTTCCGGCCCCTACGCGTACGCGCGCAAAAAGCCGCACAAATATACAATATCTGCAACATTTGAGCAAGAGTTTGCATCTATAAGGGGAAAAATGAAGAAACTATGAAACGGATTTACAGGACACTTCTTATTTCTGCGTCAGCGGTTATTCTGGCAGCCTGTTCAGCAGAAAAATTTGATTACGGCATGGCAGACATGCCGGGGCTCAACGGCGGATACTATGAGCCTTCTTCCCCTGGCGGACCGCAGGAAGGAAACAGCTTTGACGAGATCACGGAAAACGGCTTCATCAGTACGAAAGAGCAGAATGTATCGACCTTCTCGATCGATGCGGACGGCGCTTCCTACGCTTATATGCGCCGTTGCCTGAGGAACGGATATCTTCCGGACAAGAATTCCGTACGTATCGAGGAATATCTGAATTATTTCACATTTGATTATCCGGATCCCCAGGATGATCATTCGGTAGCCATCAATGCCGAGGTCGGGACCTGCCCATGGAATCCGCAGAACAAACTCATGAGACTGGGCATAAAGGGAAAGTCACTGAAGTCTACGCAGATCCCCGATGCGAACTATGTTTTCCTTATAGATGTTTCAGGATCAATGAATTCCGACGATAAGCTCGGCCTCCTCAAAAGCGGCCTCAAGACCATGGTCGGATATCTCAAGCCTACGGACAGAGTGTCTGTCATCACCTATTCGGGTTCCGTGGAGCGCATTCTCGAATCGACTCTCGCGAGCGATGCCGAGACAATAAGGGCTGCGGTCTCAAAGCTCGTAGCGAGCGGATCCACAGCAGGAGGAGAGGCTATGAAGATGGCATATGAAGAAGCGCTTGCAAACTTCATCGAAGGCGGAAACAACCGCGTCATCATGGGAACAGACGGCGACTTCAATGTCGGCGTGACTTCGACCGAGCAGCTTGTCGAGATGGTGCAGGATTATGCGTCTAAGGGCATCTACCTGACCGTATGCGGCTTCGGAACCGGTAATCTGAACGACAGCATGATGGAGCAGATCTCGAATCACGGTAATGGAACATACGAATATATAGATTCTGAGGACGAGCTGACTAAAGTCTTCGTCAATGAGCGCTCGAAGTTCTATTCGGTGGCGAACGATTCGAAGGTGCAGATCACCTTTGATTCAACAAAGGTCGAGAAATATCGTCTTGTAGGATACGAGAACAGGATGCTTTCGGAGGAAGATTTCGAGAACGACAAGAAGGATGCGGGAGAGATCGGTGCCGGCCAGACCATTACAGCCCTTTACGAGCTCGTTCTTGCGGAGGACTATGCTGAAGGTGCTTATGCGACATTCGATTTCCGCTACAAGAAGGCCCTTGGCGAGGAAAGCCTGCATCTCAGCATGGAGATCATACCGTCTGATGCGGAGACCGAGACGATGTCTGAAAATTTCTGTTTCGCGGCTGGTGTGGCTGCGTACGGGATGGTACTTCGCAATTCGCAGTATAAGGGGCTGTCGACATACGAACTGGCCTTTGATCTGGTCGGATCGGGACTTTCGTATGATCCGCACGGCTATCGCCAGCAGCTTTTTGAGATGATTGCCGCGGCTCAGGGAATTGCCGCAGGATTCTGATAGTTCTGAGAAATATGATATCTGAAGAATTGAGGGACAAGATGCCCGTAACACTCGACGAGCAGGTCATGGCTTATGACCTGCTCGATGCCGTTCTGGCCGTTCAGGAGGCAGGGCTGCCGCTTCCGGCAGAACTGGCAGGGAGGGCTCGCGCGTTCTGCAGTGAGCATGGATGCGATGCCGCCCGTTATGATGAGGCAGCCTTGAAGCAGGAGGCTGCGGAAAGGCTCAAACCTCTGCAGGAGAAGCTTGAGGAGGCCCGCTTTGAGGCGGCAGCCGCAGCGAGCCTGCATGAATTTGCAAAGGAGACCTTCGAGGTCTGGCAGACCTCCGGCGTCTTTGCGCGCAGACGCGCACTGCGCGAGCTTCGTGAGCGCGCAGGATTCCGTCTCGAAAGTCACCGCATCGGCAACTATGTGGCCAAGACCTTCGACCTCATGAATGAGGCTCAGGCCCGTTTTGCCCAGGCCCAGCAGGCGGTATTCTCCGCGGACGTGTCTTACAAGATCCGCCCGGGTGTGCATCAGAGGCTATTTGAGTGCCTTGAACATCTGCTCGACGCATAGACGCTTCTGGTCCATGTTCGGGTGGACGTACAGGTCGAGTGTCGTGCTTATCTTCGAATGTCCCAGCAGGACGCTGACTGTCTTGTAGTCGCATTTGCTTTCGATGCATCGGGTGGCGAAGCTGTGGCGCAGCCCGTGGAACTTCAGGCGGTGGATTCCCAGGTTGTCAAGCAGACGGTTGTAATAGTTCCGGTAGCTCCGAGGCTCCATAGGATTCGGACTGTTCGACAATATGTAGAACGATCCGTTCACGATCTTTTTCCAAGGACGTATGATTGACTTGAGCTCTCTGGCCATGGGAATTTCCCTTATCGAATTCCTTGTCTTCGCTCGGTCTATCATCAGTTCTGTATGCCGCTCCTTGCCGTCGACCAGATAGATCCTCTGGATGGTCTTCGTCACTTTTATTATGCCCCTTTCGATATCGAGGTCATCCCACGTCAGGGCACATATCTCACCGATTCTCAAGCCTGCACTCAGGCAGATGAGGATGCCCATGTTCCTGAATGAAAACTGTTCCTTCAGCTTGGCCATAAGCTTCTTCTGGTCCGCCTTGCTGAGTACTTCGATCTCCTGCCTGTCCGCTTCTGCCGGGTAGCGGATATCGAATCTGGGGTATTTCATCATCCCATGCTTGTCAGCATAGCTGAGAATCATCTTCAGCACGACCAGAATGTCTTTGACGCTTTTGTTGCTGAGTCCCTGTCTGATCTTTCGTATGACGAAATCCTGGACATCTTCTTCCGTTATTTCTGAATGGCGGCCGAAGGACGGCAAGAGGTGATTCTCGATGATGAGTGAGTATGCTGCGAACGTCGACTTCTTTACATACGGTTCCTTGTCGGCCTTCCATAGGACGACCGTTTCCTTGAATTCTTTCTTCATGTTTCAATTGTTTAAGGGAATGACTTCCTTTTTATGTGTCATTAAATATATTCAATTTACGACTCTCTTAATCGAATAAGATTTCTTGTTCTTCTGTAACCTGCTTTCAGGACTGTGCTTTTACACCGTTAGGAGTAATAAATGGGGGTAGCACTTTTTTCAGTTGTTCGCTTGCATATCCGAAATATATTCCTATATTTGCATTAAATTATAATTATTCAAAACAAAAGGCTATGGCAACGAAATTTTATAAATGCCCTCATTGCGGCAATGTTATACAGAAGGTTGTAGATAAGAAGGTTCCGGTAGTATGCTGTGGACAAAGGATGCAGGAACTCGTTCCTGGAACAGTAGAGGCCAGCATAGAGAAGCACCTCCCGATTGTGACTTGGCTTGATGATAAGACCATGAAGGTCGAGGTTGGAAGTGTGGCCCACCCGATGCTGGAGGAGCATCACATTTCATTCATCTACGTCGAGACTGAGAATGGCGGAATCCGTGTGGATCTCAATGAAAAGCCTGAGGCAGTCATATCTCTTGGAGATGAGAAGGCTGTGGCAGTTTATGAATACTGCAATCTTCATGGGCTCTGGAAGACAGAACTGTAATATCAATGGATATAAACGGATAGATATGGAAAAGGAACTTGTACTTAAGACAATGAGAGAGGCTGGAAGGCCTGTTGCGGCAGGTGAGGTTGCAACACTTTCAGGACTTGACAGAAAGGTGGTCGATAAGGTGTTTGCGGAACTCAAGAAGACAGGTGGGATCGTTTCGCCGGTAAGGTGCAAATGGACTCCTGCCGAGTAAGAATTAAGGTCACCGACAGAACAGCTGCATATGAAGGCCGTTTAATTAGCGACGTCGCAGAGGAACTTGATGCGGACAAGACGGACTTCCTGTTCGTCGTAATCTCCTCCAAGATCCTCCATCGCGGCTTCGAGAGAGTCTGACTCGGCCTCTTCCTTGAAATAGTCGAATATTTCGTCGACGACATCCTCGTCAAGCGTCTGCTCGATATAATAGTCGAGATTCAGCTTCGTACCGGACAGTACGATCGCTTCGATCTCTTCAAGAAGTTCTTCCATTTCCATTCCCTTTGCATCCGCGATGTCTTCCAAAGGAAGCTTACGGTCGACGCTCTGGATGATGAAGATCTTGTTGACAGACTTGTTGACCATCGACTTCATCACGAAGTCGTCAGGACGTATTATCTCGTTCTCCTCGACATACCTTGCGATAAGCTCGATGAAAGGCTTGCCGAACTTGCGCGCCTTGCCTTCGCCGACGCCCTGGCAGTTCTTGAGTTCCTCGACCGATACAGGATACATTATCGACATGTCTTCGAGCGAAGGGTCTCCGAATATCACCCATGGCTGGAGACTGAGTTTCCTTGCCACATCCTTCCTGAGGTCCTTGAGCATGCTCAGCAGCTGCGGATCTCCTCCTCCGCCGCCTCGGGCTGCAGCGGCATTGGCGGCAACATCGTCGTCATCGTCCTCTCCTTCTGCAAACTCCCTGTCCTCCGTCAGCATCAGTTCGTAAGGCGTTTCAAAAAACTCCTGTCCCTTTCCTGTGACAGATATAAGGCCATATGACTCGATGTCCTTGTACAGGAGTCCCAGGATCATTCCCTGGTGGATCACCGCATTCCAGAAGCGGACAGAATGGTCCTTGCCTGCGCCGTAAAGCTCCAGCTTGTCGTGCTTGTATGACTTGATCAGCGAGTTCATCTCGCCGGCGAGAATGTTAGCAAGATGCTCCATCTTGAAACGCTCGGGCAGGGTCTGGATGAGCTCTATGACCATCGCCATCTCCTCCCTTCCGTCAAACTGCTTCTTTGGATGCAGACAGTTGTCGCACGCACCGCAGTTTCCGACGCCGTAATCTTCGCCGAAATAACTCAGCAGCAGCTTTCTGCGGCATGAGTTGGATTCTGCGTAAGCCACGGTCTCCATGAGCAGCTGCTTTCCGATCTCCTGCTCTGCGACAGGCTTGCCCTGCATGAACTTTTCCAGCTTCTGGATATCCTTGTAACTGTAGAATGTAATGCACTGACCTTCGCGTCCGTCGCGTCCTGCACGGCCGGTTTCCTGATAATATCCCTCGATGCTCTTGGGTATGTCATAATGAATGACGAAACGCACGTCAGGCTTGTCGATGCCCATACCGAAGGCAATGGTCGCAACTATCACATCAATCTCTTCCATCAGAAACATGTCCTGATTCTCTGCGCGGGTCTTTGCGTCCAGTCCAGCATGGTATGGCGCGGCCTTGATGCCGTTGATGTTCAGCAGTTCGGCAAGCTCCTCGACCTTCTTCCTGCTGAGGCAGTAGATGATGCCGGACTTGCCGGGGTTCTGCTTTATGTATCTGATTATGTCCCTCTTAGGGTCTGACTTGTCCCTTATTTCATAATAGAGGTTCGGCCTGTTGAACGATGACTTGAAGACCACCGCGTCTGTCATTCCCAGATTCTTGATGATGTCGCTCTGGACCTTTGGGGTGGCGGTCGCCGTGAGGGCTATGATAGGGGATACCCCGATATGCTCGATTATGTTTCTGATGCGTCTGTACTCAGGCCTGAAGTCGTGTCCCCATTCGGAGATGCAGTGCGCTTCGTCGACTGCGTAGAAGGATATCTTTATTTCCTTCAGCATCGCTATATTCTCTGCCTTTGTGAGGGACTCCGGTGCAACATACAGAAGCTTTGTCGCTCCGCTCATCAGGTCCTTGCGGACCTCTGCGATCTGCGCCTTGCTGAGCGATGAGTTCAGGAAGTGCGCTATGCCGTCGTTCCCTGCCACGAAACCGCGGATCGCATCGACCTGATTCTTCATGAGGGCTATCAGCGGCGATATCACGATCGCCGTGCCTTCCATCACAAGAGCCGGAAGCTGGTAGCATAGAGATTTTCCTCCTCCGGTAGGCATCAGAACGAAGGCGTTCTTTCCGCTGACCAGATGGGTGATCACCCTCTCCTGGTCGCCCTTGAAGGAGTCGAATCCGAAGAATTCCTTAAGCTTGGCATGCAATGTTGCGGTATCTGTTTTCATGTCCCGAAAAATTTGGCATACTAAATTAAATGATTTTTCCGACTCTGCAAAATAAAACCAGTACAGATCAGCGTTATTTTTTATGGCGTGGATTTTGCAGGACAAGACTTCTTGGACCATATCAAAAAAAACTATATCTTTGTGGGTTGTATTGACAATTATTAACTAACAAATATTCAAGAAATGAAAGCAATCAAAATCATCGCAGCAGCGCTCGTGGCATCTTTCGCGCTGTCATGCACAGGATCAAAGAAGATCGAGGGTGTAGACGTAGAGCTCCCTTCATCAGCAGAGGTTGACACAGTCAGCTACCTTCTCGGTGTGAACATCGGATCATTCCTCAAGGGCAGCAACTTCGCAGAGGATCTCAGCGAGCTCAACATGGCTGAGTTCAAGAAGGGTATGACAGATTTCCTCAAGGCTGAGGGTACTCCATACGATCCTGATTTCGGCAAGCAGTTCAAGGTGGATCCAAACACAATGAATACAGTATTCCAGGGATTCATCACCAAGAGACAGAACTACAAGGCTGCGGCAAACCTTGCAGCTGAGAAGGCATTCCTCAAGAAGAACGCGAAGAGAGCTGACGTCGACACTACAGCAAGCGGTCTGCAGTATACCATCATCGCAGAGGGTGCAGCTGAGAAGGTGACTCCACAGGATACAGTATGGGTGAACTACAAGGGTACTCTCCTTGACGGTACTGTGTTCGATCAGAACGACTCTACCAAGTTCGTCGCTAACCGCGTGATCAAGGGTTGGACAGAGGGTCTCGGCCTCCTCGGTGAGGGCGGAAAGGCAACTCTCTACATCCCTGCAAACCTTGCTTACGGTCCTAGAGGAAACCGTTCTATCGCTCCTAACTCTACTCTCATCTTCGACGTAGAGGTCCTCAAGGTAGGCAAGTACATGCCAAAGGAGAGCAAGTAATGGCAATGGAACTCGAGGGCAGAATCGCCCGCAAGCTCAACGTCCAGACCGGCACCTCGGCAAGAGGAGCATGGGCAAAGCAGGAGTTCATCTTCGAGTATCAGGAAGGAAACTTCCCGTCTCAGGTCTGCATGAATGTATGGGGCGACGACAAGGTGAAGGAACTGGACAAGTATCAGGTCGGTGACAAGGTGAAGGTGTCCTTCAACCTCAGCAGCCGTGAGTATAACGGACGCTGGTACACTGACGTAAGGGCATGGAGGATCGAGCCTGCAGGCGCCGCCCAGACGGACTATGCCGCTTCGGCCGGCAGCTACGGCGCTCCGACAGGCGTGCAGGGCGTGGCTCCGGAACAGCCGCATCATTACCAGGCAAGCGCAGGTGCATACAGCGCGCCTCAGAGTGCTCCGATGCCTTCGGCAGACGACATGAGCGCTCCGCTTTCAGACGACGACCTGCCGTTCTAGGCTTATACGATAATTCAGCGAGTGATGTGCCGGAAATCAGACGATTTCCGGCACATCACTCGCATTTTATGGGTCCGGTATATTGATTCAGTTACAGCGGAAGCTGTACGAGCTTTCGGCTTTCGTAGTGGGCAGTCCATCGGAATCCCAGAGATTTCAGCATTTCTGCGGCCTGCACGAAATTGTGTCCCACGCGGTCTGCGTCGTGTGAATCGGAGCCAAGGCTTATGATCTCGCCGCCCATCTCCCTGTAACGGCAGAGGATGTCCTTGTCGAGGGTCACTTCGCGTCCGTGATATGGCTGATAGCTCTTTGTGTTGATTTCCAGGGCTTTCCCGTTATGGATGAGATAGCGGAGCATCTCGTCGAGAAGATCGCAGAAGTCGCGATAGCGGAGACAGGTTTCAGGATATGGAGCATAACGCACGACATAGTCGAAATGTCCCATGATGTCGAAGTCCTCGAGCCATCTCATTTCCTTCCATATGGTCTCGAGATAATGTCCGTATGCCTCCCTCCATGTCTTCCCTTCGTAATATCCTCCATAGAACGGGTCGATGCCGTCAAGGTAGTGGACAGAAGCTATGATCTGGTCGAATCTGTTGTCCTTCAGTGTCTTGCGTATCTGTTCGTGACAGTCTTCATGCATGCCTACTTCGATGCCCTTGAGAATCTTCAGTGCCCTGCCTTCTCCGGCAAGGACAGTCTGCACGCGGTCTATCTCAGCCTGCTGAGGCGCAACGTCGAACACTTCGGATACAAGGTTCTCCTGAGCCGCCTTCATCTCCGGGACGAAGAAGTCGCAATGGTCGGTGAATGCCAGTCCGCCGAGGCCGGATGCGATCGCCTGACGGGCGCTCTTCTCTACGGAAGTCCTCTTGCCGTCAAATGAAAACTGGCTGTGATTGTGATTGTCGAATAAAACCATTGCATATATCGTGAAACGGCCGCAAAAATAGCAAATTTTTTGTTATTTTTGCAGATTGTGAACCGGTGTGCCCGGAAGTGTAATCTATCCAATTGATAAAGAAAATGATAACATTCGGTTATAAGAACAAGTTCAATGGCCCTTTGAGAGCTCTCGTGGCTCTCGCGGTAGGTGTGATCATGGTCGTGAGCCCAAGCGAGGCCATGCGTACGGTGGTGAAGGTGATTGCGGCCTTCCTGCTCGCATCGGGTCTTGTCTCGCTCTTTCTCGGCCTCAAGGACAAGCAGAACGGCGCACTGCCTCTGATGTCTTTCAATGCCCTCGTCGATGTGGCTCTGGGTCTGGTGCTCTTCATGTTCCCGGGCTTTGTGGCCAAGTTCATAATCTATCTGATCGGCCTTGTCCTTTTCGGTTTCGGTCTGATACAGCTTTTCGGCCTCTTGAGTGCACGTAAGGTCGTGCCTATGGGAGCCGGAGCGTTCGTCCTTCCCGGCATCGTGACCTTCGCCGGAGCGTTCATGCTCTTCAATCCTTTCGCAGAATCGGCGATGAGCATCATCGCGGGTATCGCCCTGGTCATCTATGGCGCATCCGAGCTGTATTCTTCATGGAAGATGAAGAAGGCTATTGACGAGTATGAGATCCGTCAGGCGCCGGCAAAGCCAGCCGAGACTGTGGATCCTCTTGCAGGCGTGAAGGATGTCGAATACGAAAAGGTAGACGAACAGTAGGATGATTCCTCAGGAAACGGTAAACAGGATTCTCGATGCGGCGCAGATTGTGGACGTCGTGGGTGACTTCGTGACTCTGAAGAAGCGCGGAGCCAACCATGTCGCATGCTGCCCGTTCCACAACGAGAAGACACCTTCGTTTTCCGTTTCGGCATCGAAGGGCATATTCAAATGCTTCGGCTGCGGCAAGTCCGGCACGGCTGTCGGCTTTGTCATGGAACATGAGAACATGTCGTATACCGAGGCGCTGAAGTATCTGGCGAAGAAATATCATATCGAGGTCGTCGAGAAGGAGGAAAGTGCAGAAGACATAGCGCAAAGACAACGCAACGAGAGCCTTCTGCTGGTTTCGGAGTATGCCGGAAAATTCTTCCAGGAAAGCCTGCAGACGCCTGAAGGACAGGCGATTGCGTGGCAGTACTTCAAGAGCCGTGGGCTCGAGGATGAAACGATAAGGAAATACGGGCTCGGATGGGCGCCGATCGGCCGCAAGGCCTTGGCGGAGGCTGCACGTGCGGCTGGATACAAGGAGGAGTTCCTGATCGAGACGGGACTCTGCATCAAGTATGACGACGGCCGTCTGGCCGACCGTTTCCATGACCGCGTGATCTTCCCTATCCATTCCGCGAACGGACGTGTCATAGCGTTCGGAGGCCGTACACTCAAGACGGACAAGACGGTCGCCAAGTATGTGAATTCTCCGGAAACGGAGATCTATGTCAAGAGCAAGTCGCTCTACGGAATATATTTCGCCAAGAATGAGATATCGCGTCAGGACAAGTGCATTCTCGTCGAAGGCTATCTCGACGTGCTGTCGATGCACCAGCTCGGCATCAGGAATGTCGTAGCCTCCAGCGGAACGTCGCTCACGGTCGAGCAGATCCGTCTGATCCGCAGGTTCACCAGCAATATAACAATCATCTACGACGGCGACAGCGCCGGCATAAAGGCAGCTCTCAGGGGTATCGGCCTTGTGCTGAAGGAAGGTATGAACGTCAAGATCGTGCTCCTGCCGGAGGGTCAGGACCCGGACGATTTCGCCCGCAGGCATACGCTCGAGGAGGTGCAGGACCATATCGCACAGAACGAGCAGGACTTCATAGGATTCAAGACGGACCTGCTTCTCGGGGAGGCCGGAAACGACCCGTTGAAGAGGGCTTCGCTGATAAATGATGTAGCCGACACGATCGCTCTGATTCCGGATGCGGTGGTCCGTGCGGTCTATGTCCGGACATGTTCGGACAAGTTCGACATAGACGAGCAGATCCTGACGGACAGGGTGAGCCGTTCGAGGACGGACATGCTTCTTGCGGAGCAGAAGGAACGCGAACGCGCAAGGCAGAGGGAAGCCGCTCAGGCGTATCCGCTGCCGCAAGCCACTGCGGGGCAGGATGTGCCTCCGCCACCGTCAGAAGAGGATTTCGGACCGGATGCCGGAGGTTATGACAATGTAATGCCGGAAATGCCAGTGGATATCCGTGTCGAAGGAGTCGTTATAACGGAACCGTATCTGGCACCATGTGAAAAGGAACTTCTCGGATTCATCCTTGAAGAGGGATGCACTCCTCTGGAATTTGACAGAGACTCCAAATACTACATTGAAGGCGAGACGCTCAATGTGGCCGAATTCATCGACGGCACGCTTGCGGATGATGAGGAGGACTTCGTGAATCCTTCTTACAGGAAGGTCTACGACGAATACTTCGCCTTGTATGACGAAGGCTTGACTCAGCAGCAGATACAGACTAGGCTGCTGAACAGCATGGACCAGGAAGTGGCGGCAGTTGCAAGGGACCTGCTGATCGAGAAGCATCAGCTGACGGTCAAGAACTACGAGCAGTCCCTGACGGCGGCATCGACCCGGCTCGTGATGTATGTGCCTAAGACGCTCCTGACATATCAGTGCAAGAAGGTTGAGCTCATCCTTAAGCAGCTTACCTCAGAGCTTTCGAAGGAGCAGGACATGGATGCCCAGATTGCCATAATGACAAAGATAGGAGACTATAACCGCGCACGTACCCGCCTGAACAATGAACTGGGCCGGGTGTGATTCCCGTCGTGTCCGGACTGCCCGGGAAAATGAAAATGGATAAAAAATGTAAAAACAAGGATATAATGGAAAAGAAATTCAACAGAACGCTTGTGACCTGTGCGCTTCCATACGCAAACGGTCCTGTGCATATCGGCCACCTGGCCGGTGTTTACGTACCAGCAGATATCTATGTGAGGTATCTGAGGATGAGGGGAGAGGATGTCCTTTACATCTGCGGTTCTGACGAACATGGTGTGCCTATCACCATCAAGGCCCAGAAGGAGGGATGCACGCCTCAGGATATCGTGGACAGGTACCACAGGATTATCAAGGATTCGTTTACAGGACTCGGCATCAACTTCGATATCTATTCGAGGACGTCGTCAAAGACCCACCATAAGAATGCTTCAGACTATTTCCGCAAGCTCTATGACGAGGGCAAGTTCATCGAGAAGGTGAGCGAACAGTATTATGATGAGGAGACAAAGACATTCCTTGCAGACCGTTACATCACAGGCACATGCCCGCGTTGCGGAGCAGAAGGTGCATACGGCGACCAGTGCGAGAAGTGCGGAGCGACCCTCAGCCCCGACGAACTCATCAATCCTAAGTCAGCCCTCAGCGGCGGCGAACTCGTGAAGAAGGAGACCAAGCACTGGTACCTTCCTCTGGACAAATACGAAGGATGGCTCTCTGAGTGGATTCTCGACGGACATAAGGAGTGGAGAAGCAATGTGTACGGCCAGTGCAAGAGTTGGATCGACGGCGGTCTCCAGCCGCGTGCCGTGAGCCGTGACCTCAACTGGGGTGTCCCTGTGCCTGTCGAAGGCTCGGAAGGCAAGGTCCTCTATGTGTGGTTCGATGCTCCTATCGGATACATCTCGAATACTCAGGAGCTTCTTCCTCAGAGCTGGGAGAAGTGGTGGAAGAGCGAGGATACGAAGCTCGTGCACTTCATCGGAAAGGACAACATCGTGTTCCACTGCATCGTCTTCCCGTCAATGCTGAAGGCCGACGGAAGCTACATCCTTCCGGACAATGTGCCTGCAAACGAGTTCCTCAACCTCGAGGGAGACAAGATCTCGACATCGCGCGGATGGGCCGTATGGCTCCACGAATATCTCGAGCAGTTCCCTGGACAGGAGGACGTGCTCCGATATGTGCTTACTGCGAATGCGCCTGAGACAAAGGACAACGACTTTTCATGGAAGGACTTCCAGGCACGCAACAACAGCGAGCTTGTGGCTATCCTCGGAAACTTCGTCAACCGTGCGGTTGTGCTTACGCATAAGTATTTCGGAGGCAAGGTCCCTGCGGACCTCAAGCCGGAGGCGGTCGATGCAGAGACGCTCGCTCAGATCCAGCCTCTCAAGGAAGAGATGCAGCGTTATCTCGACGGATACAAGTTCCGTGAGGCTCTGAAGGAGGCGATGAACATCGCGCGTCTCGGAAACAAGTATCTTACTGATACAGAGCCATGGAAGGTGGCGAAGACCGATATGGACAGAACTGCTTCGATCCTGAATGTTTCGCTTCAGATCTGCGCATCACTTGCGATCGCGTTCGAGCCTTTCCTTCCGTTCTCTTCAGAAAAGCTCCGCGGCATCCTGAATGTAGGCATCGCGGCCGGTTCAGACCACCGTGCCGGTGAGGAGGGAGCTACAAGCGAGAACATCTATAAGGCCGGCGAGGGCGCAGCCCTTCATACCGGTACGGCATATGAGGGACTCTCTTTGTCATGGGATGATCTCGGCAAGGCGGTTCTTCTTCCGGAGGGACATCAGCTCAATCAGCCGACCCTTCTCTTCGCCAAGATCGAAGACGAGGTTGTGGATGCTCAGATCGCCCGTCTTGAGGCGATCCGCGCTGAGCGCGAGGCAGCTGCCAAGGCTGCTGAGGCGGCAGTCGTGACACCTCAGAAGGAAGAGTGTACCTTCGATGACTTCCAGAAGATGGACATCAGGACCGCAACTGTTCTTGAGGCAGAGCGCGTGCCGAAGACCGACAAGCTTCTCAAGCTTACGATCGACACGGGAATTGACAAGAGAGTGATCGTTTCGGGCATTGCCGAGCAGTATTCTCCTGAGGAGATGGTAGGCAAGCAGATATGTATCCTTGCCAATCTTGCGCCGCGCAAGATACGTGGCATCGAGTCCAAGGGAATGATTCTGATGGCACGTCAGAATGACGGCAAGATGCGTTTCGTAACTCCTGCCGAGACTCTCTGCAACGGAGCTGAGATAGGATAATCACCAGTCATCCCCGGCTTGACCGGGGATCTGAAAACACTATGATCAAGACAGAATACTATAAGGATCTTACGAAGATGAACACCTTCGGAATGAAGGTGAAGGCCCGCTGTTTCATGGAATATGATTCTGTGGCTGATCTTGTCGATATCGAATTTGAGGAACTGGCGCGTCCGGTTCTGCATATCGGCGGCGGCAGCAATCTGCTCTTCACGGACGATTTCAAAGGGACGGTCCTGCACTCTAAGATAGATTTCATAGAAATACTGGAAGAGTGCCATGGGGATGGTGTTGAAAAACTAAATCCCTCCCACGACGAGTCGTGGGCCCCTCCCGTTCACGAGGCCACGGGCGGCCACGGTTTTTCAAGCCATCCCCATGGCACATCGTCGGAGGAATCTTCCCGCCCGGTTCTGGTTTCGGTCGGTGCAGGAGTGATTTTCGATGATTTCTGTGCGTGGGCGGCCAAGGAAGGCCTGTGGGGTGTGGAGAACCTGTCTTATATTCCTGGCGAGGTCGGAGCTTCCGCTGTGCAGAATATCGGAGCGTATGGCGTCGAGGTCAAGGATGTCATCAGGACCGTCTACTGCTATGATACAGTCGAGGAGGAGTTCGTGCATTTCGATGTGGCGGAGTGCCGGTACGGGTATCGTGATTCGATCTTCAAGGATCCGGAAGTCAAGGGACGTTATGTCGTGACGCATGTGGTGTTCGTCTTGTCACGCACGCCGCAGCCGAGACTGGACTACGGTCATCTGAAGGATGCGGTAGCCGCATCCATGCAGGAAGTGACGCCGGGGCTGATCAGGAAGGTGATCATAAAGATCAGGAAGGAGAAGCTGCCGGAGCCTTCTGTCATGGGCAGTGCGGGCAGTTTCTTCAAGAATCCTGTCATCACGGTGGAGCATTTCAAGCGTATAGAAGCGGCTGCGAAGGCTGAGCTCGGACCTGACTGCAAGGTCCCGCATTATGATCTGCCTGACGGTATGGTCAAGGTGCCTGCGGCATGGATGATCGAGCAGTGCGGATGGAAGGGCAGACGCAGCGGAGGTGCAGCCGTATATGACAAGCAGCCTCTCGTCATAGTCAACTATACGGGCGAAGCCTATCCGGAAGAGATCGTCGGCCTTGAGAAGCGAGTCATGGCATCAGTCAAGGCAAAGTTCGACGTAGATCTCCATCCTGAGGTGGAGCACGTATGATCAATGATACCGAAAACAGATAATCATGCTCCGGAGCCTACGGATCCGGAGACGTTATATGACCAGATATGAGTTCGTTCGTAATAGAAGGCGGCCACAAGCTTAGTGGCACGATAAGGCCGCAGGGCGCGAAGAATGAGGCCCTGCAGATCATCAGCGCGGTGCTTCTTACAGAAGAGGAAGTGACTGTGTCCAATATCCCCGAGATTCTGGATATCAAGAACCTCATCCTTCTTCTGGAGGGACTGGGAGTAAAGGTGACGCGTCACGAGAAAGGCTGCTACACATTCAAGGCAGATCAGATAGATACGGAGTATGCGGCTAGTGCGGACTTTGTCGCAAAATGTGCCAAGCTGCGTGGATCTGTGATGGTCGTGGGACCGCTTCTGGCGCGTTTCGGAAGAGCTTATTTCCCTAAGCCGGGCGGAGATCAGATCGGCCGCCGCAGGGTAGACACGCATATACTCGGCTTCATGAATCTCGGTGCCGAACAGGAGTATGACATCGAGAAGAAGGCTTTCTTCCTCCATGTTCCGGAAGGAAGGTCCCTCGAAGGAAGATACATGCTTCTCGACGAGGCATCCGTGACTGGTACGGCCAATATCGTGATGGCAGCCTGTCTCGCAAAAGGTGAGACGACGATATACAATGCGGCTTGCGAGCCGTATCTCCAGCAGCTCTGCCGAATGCTGAACAACATGGGTGCGCATATTGAGGGAGTAGGGTCGAATCTCTTGAAGATCAAGGGAGTGGAGCGTCTCGGCGGAACGGTTCACAAGATCCTTCCTGACATGATCGAGATAGGATCATTCATCGCTCTCGCTGCCATGAACAGGAGTTCCATCACCATCAAGGATGTAGCCTATGACGAGCTCGGCATGATACCGGAATGCTTCCGCAGATTGGGCGTCAACCTGGAGAGAAGAGGAGATGACATCTTCATTCCTGAGCAGGAGAGCTATGTGATCGACTCTTTCCTTGACGGCTCCATCCTGCACATCGCTGACGCTCCATGGCCCGGACTTTCGCCTGACCTGATCAGCGTCATCCTTGTGATGGCTACGCAGTGCCGCGGAAGCGTGCTTATACATCAGAAGATGTTCGAGAGCCGACTGTTCTTTGTCGATAAGCTTATCGACATGGGGGCCCAGATCATCCTCTGTGATCCTCACAGGGCTGTCGTGATAGGTCACGACCACAGATACCAGCTCCGGTCCGGCAATATGTCATCTCCGGACATCCGTGCCGGCATCGCCCTGCTTATCGCCGCCATGTCGGCCAAAGGCACCAGCGTCATCAGCAACATCGAGCAGATCGACCGTGGCTACGAGGACATCGACCTCCGCCTTAATGCCCTCGGTGCCAGAATCACCAGACAATAGCGCAATCAGCAATCGCTTGATTCTCAGCGAATAACGTAAAGTGCGTGCTCCCCAACGGGAGCACGCACTTTGTGTAAGCGGCTGGTATATAGGGCGTTACATTTTGCGGCGGATAAGGTTGAGACCGTCGCGGAGGGGGAGGATCACGGATTCAACGCGTGGGTCGGCAGACACCATGTCGTTGAACCGGGCGATTCCGAGGGTCTGCTTGTCCTGCGGGAGCGGATCCTGGCAGACCTTTCCGTCCCAGATCACGTTGTCTGCGAGGATGAGGCCGCCGGGACGGACCATGTCGAAGATAAGCTCGTAATACTCGCAGTACTCCCTCTTGTTGGCATCCATGTACACAAGATCGTATTCCCTTCCTTCCTCTCGGAATCTGCGCAGGGTTTCCTTGCAGTCCCCGATATGGAGACTGATCCTGTCGGCAAGACCGGCACGTTCGAAGCCTTCGAGGATGAGGTCTTCCAGCTCGTCGTTGATCTCCAGGGTATCAAGATGACCGTCCGAAGGCAGGGCTGATGCGAGGCAGATGGCCGAATAGCCAGTAAATGTGCCTAGTTCAAGGATGCGTGATGCACCGCTTATCTGCGCCAGCATCCTCATCACCTGTCCCTGTACGGAACCGGAAAGCATCCTAGGATGGTTGGTCCTGATGTGTGTCTGCTTCTCGACCCACTCGAGAGCCGGGTCAGGAGAAGTCGCATGATCCTTAATATACTGGTATATCTTTTCCATGATCAGATGTATATGAGCTTAGATAGTCTGTCCTGAGCGAAGATGGTCCTGGCCATCTCCATTACGTCTTCCGAAGTGATCCTTTCGATCAGCTCCCTGGTTTCCTTGCCTTCTGTGATCTTTCCGTATGCCATGAGGCTCTTTCCCATCGACAGGCACTGCGTCTCCCCATTGTCGCTGCTTATCGCGAGCTGGCCGAGCATCTGCTTCTTCGCGGCCTTGAGCTTGCGCTCCGACATCGGAGTCGTCTGAAGCTTGCCTATTTCCTTGTCTATTGCCTTCAGGCATTTTTCAAGATTGCTCTTGTCGCATCCGAGGCTGATGACGGCCATGCCCGTATCGGAAAACTGAGTATAGCTGCATTCCACCCCGTAGACCCATCCGTTCTTTTCTCTCAGGACGGAGTTCAGGATCGAATTCGTTGCGGGACCTCCCAGGATATTGCACAGAAGGATGGTCGCAAGTCTTTCCCTCTCCTGATAAAGCGACGGAGCCAGACCTCCAATTATGCAGTTAGCCTGATGGTTCCTCTTGTTGAGGGTCTTGTCAAAAGGCTCTGCACCGGGAATCCCATGCCTGATGCAGGGCAGATTGTCTGACATGCACTCAGAAATGCATTCCGGAGCCGTCATGTCCGGAAAGTGCTTCTGCGCCAGTTTCAGCACATCCTTTTCCATACGGGCCTCATCTATGTCCGCTACAATCGTGAATGCCATCCGGCATGGCAAGAACTTCTCTCTGACAAACTTCAGCAGCTCTTCCCTCGTTATCTTCTTTACTGATGCCGTAGTGCCGAGAATCGGCCCGCTGAGAGGATGACCGGCAAAAAGCATCTCCTCGAACCTGTCGTAGATATCCTCGGAAGGAGTGTCCTTGTATGAATGGATCTCATCGATCACGACGCCTTTTTCCGTATTGATCTCATGTTCCGGGAAGGTCGGGCAAGTGGCCAGCTCAAGCAGGAGAGACATGGCCTTCGGGAGATCCTCCTTCAGCACCGTTGCATGGAAAACGATCTCCTCCTTCGTCGTGAAGGCGTTCAGCTCTCCACCGAGTCTGTCGAGGTATCCGTTGATCACTGATGCACTCCGTCGGGCCGTACCCTTGAATATCGTGTGCTCCACGAAATGGGCAATGCCGCTGTGATAGCCCTCCTCATCCCTTGTTCCGCACCGGATGCTCAGCGCGCAGTATCCCACTGCCGATCCGCTCTTCCTGACGGCATACTGCATGCCGCATTCTGCTCTTCCGCTTATCATCTTCTACTTCTCAGCTGCGTTATGAATTATACTGAGGTCGTCTACGAGGAAGCCGGGGCCGACCTTCTTGGTGATCTTATGTCTCTTGAAATAATGGAGTCTGTTGTCAGTCGTGTTGATCAGCATCTTGTAGCAATATGCCCCCGGAACGGGGATCGAAGGCGTCACAACGTAGCTGACAACGGTGTTGTCAGCATTCTCAAGCAGGTACTGGTCAGCCGCTTCCTCCGGAACAGAGAATATCCTGTCATTGAAATACATCTGGCGTGCGTCTGCGCCGACATCAAAACAGAGGTCATATTCCGAAAATACGATGTTCGTACTTTCGTCAGGAGACAAGCGTGAGACATAGCTGCTTAAGCCGCCATAGCCTACTGCGTCCTTTTCCATTGCTGTCAAGGTGAAGTCCTGCACGATGTTGAGCAGTGCAGGAAGGAAGACGATCTCTCTTCCTGACGGATTCTGTGCCGATGCAAACGGGATCGAGACCACTTCCAGCATCTCGTCCAGCCCTTTCTGGGCTTCAGCTCCTCCTTTGAGCAGGCTCAGGAACTGGATGCTGGCCTTGCTTTCCTTCTTGAACTGGCCGTATGTGATAAGCAGGAAGTAATACTCGTCGCTCGTCATCAGCGAAGTGAATTCCTCATGTGTGCAGAATTCGTATGGAGAGACACGCCATATGGCTGCGACTTCATTCTGAAGCGCGCTGTCCATGAACTCGTTTCCGCTCAGCACGACTTTCGTCACCTTCTGAGTGAAGTCGTTGATCTTCATCTTCTTTGTGTTGATCTGCGCCTGTCCCCACGACAGGAGGGGCAGCATTATCGCTATGATAAAGACATATGCTTTTTTCATGAATGTATCAGGGATTAAATTCGTATCTTTGGATTCGAATGCAAAGTTAACAAAAATAATGCTACCTTTGTAAGTTGACGAAATAACGTTTATGGCTCAGTATATAGTTTCAGCAAGAAAGTACAGGCCGGACTCCTTCGGGACGCTGATCGGCCAGGACAATATCGCTCAGACTCTCAAGAACTCCATCCTGAGAGGCCAGCTGGCGCATGCATACCTTTTCTGCGGACCGCGCGGAGTGGGCAAGACCACGACGGCGCGCATCTTCGCGAAGATGATCAACTGCTCGAACCCTTCTGCGGAAATGGAGCCATGCGGCACATGCGAATCCTGCCAGTCCTTCGCCGAGGGCCGTTCATACTGTATCCATGAGCTTGACGCTGCGTCAAATAACGGCGTCGAGGACATCAAGACCCTGATGGACCAGGTGCGCATACCTCCGCAGGTGGGACGCTACAGCGTATACATCATCGACGAGGTGCACATGCTCTCGCAGGCCGCATTCAACGCCTTTCTCAAGACGCTCGAGGAACCGCCTGCACATGCGATCTTCATCCTTGCGACAACCGAGAAGCACAAGATCCTTCCTACCATCCTGTCCCGTTGCCAGACATACGACTTCAACAGGATTACGGTCGAGAACATAGTGAAGAACCTGAGGATGGTGGCGTCGAACGAAGGCGTGACGATAGATGACGAGTCGCTCCATGTGATCGCCCATAAGGCCGACGGCGCGATGCGTGACGCTCTGACCATCTTTGACCAGACCGTCGCCTTCTGCGGCACGGACGTGAAGTATCAGGATGTGCTTCGCAACCTGAATGTGCTCGATTACGAGTACAGCTTCTCTCTCGTGGACGCCTTCCTGAAGGGTGACTATCCTTCCGCTCTCCTTGCTTTTGACGAGATCCTTACCAAGGGCTTCAATGCCCTGCATTTCGTGGCGGCGCTTTCGTCGCATCTGCGTGACCTGATTGTCAGCAGAAGCGGTGGCCTTGATGCTCTGCTCGAACTTCCGCAGTCATTGAAGGTCAGATATAAGGAGCAGGCTGACAGATGCCAGCTCCAGTTCCTGTACGACGCTCTCGCCATCACGACCCAGTGCGAAGCCGGATACAGGGCAAGCGTGAACCCGCGTCTGCATATCGAATTCGCGCTCATGCGCCTGAGCTTCCTCAGCGGCAAGCTGAGCGCACCTGCGCCGGCGGCACAGGCTCAGCCTGCTGCTGCACCTCAGCCCGCCGCACAGCCTCAGCCTTCGGCCGCTCCTGCCGCTCCGGCAGCCACAGCTGCTCCGGCGCCAGTTCCAGCTCCGGCGCAGCCGGCAGCAGCAGCTCAGCCTGCTGCAGAGGCCCAGCCTCGCGAGCGCCGCTCACGCGCTTCGCGCGGTGCCGGCATGTCCATCAAAGCCATGATTGACGAACCGCAGGCAGCTGCACCGGCACCACAGGCAGATGACAAGGCCCCTGCTGACGAGGTCCTCAAGGCTAAATGGCCCGAACTGGCGAAGCTGTACGGCGACAAACCGCGTCTTGCAAGCATGCTCACGACCACGACTCTCGAAATAGTCGAGGCAGACGGATTCAAGACCGTGACCTTCCGTGTGGTCAACGATGCACAGAAGGACTGGGTGGAGTCCAAGCTCCTCCATGAACTCGAAGGAAAGTACCGCACGGTGGTCGGATCAATGAAGGTCTATCTCCGTGTGGCAGTAGTGCCGGATGATGCGCCGGTACAGAAGAAGATATACATGCCGAGCGATCAGGCGAAGGAACTGATGGCGCAGAATCCTGAGGTCGAGAACCTTGTGAAATCTTTTGACCTTGATATAAAGTAGAACCAAGTCCGGCAATCCGGCATACAATATACTACAATGAAATTACGTTGCGAAAATCTGGTTAAGAAATATGGTCCGAGGACAGTCGTGAAGGGAGTGTCCATGGAAGTTAATCAGGGAGAGATCGTAGGCTTTCTCGGCCCGAACGGCGCAGGAAAGACCACGAGTTTCTATATGATCACGGGTCTTATCGTGCCTAATGCCGGCAGGATATTCCTTGATGATGAGGAGATTACTGGACTCCCGATGTTCAAGAGAGCCCAGAAGGGCGTCGGCTATCTGGCCCAGGAGGCTTCGGTGTTCAGACATATGAGCGTGGAAGACAACATCATGTCCGTGATGGAGATGTCGAACCAGTTCACCAAGGAGGAGAGAAAGCAGCGCCTTGAGGACCTTCTCGATGAGTTCAACCTGCACAAGGTGCGCAAGAGCAAGGGTATCCAGCTTTCCGGAGGAGAGCGTCGCCGCTGCGAGATCGCCCGCGCCCTTGCCATCGACCCTAAGTTCATCCTTCTCGACGAACCTTTTGCCGGTGTCGACCCGATCGCCGTCGAGGACATCCAGTACATCATCGCAAAGCTCAAATACAAGAACATAGGCGTGATCATCACCGACCATAATGTCGGAGAGACCCTCGCCATCATCGACCGCGCATATCTGCTTTATGAGGGCTCCATCCTTCAGAGCGGCACCCCGGAGGCCCTTGCTGCCGACGACGAGGTCCGCACCAAGTACCTTGGCTCGAACTTCGTCCTCAAGCGCTCCGCAGCCTTCCTCCGCGCAGAAAAGGGCGGCCCTCAGCGCATCAACACCAAGGCCGAGCACGACGCAGCCGCGTCCATCCTTGAAACTCCAGCAGAATAGCACACGGATAAATGCAAAAAAAATCGCCTGAGTTGGATGACGCAGGCGATTTTTTGTATTGCTGAGCAGGAATTACTTCACACGCTCGCCGTATGAACGGTCAGTTGTGTTCACGCGGATCTTCTCTCCGATGTTGATGAAGAGAGGTGCCATGATGATGGCGCCGGTCTCGAGAGTGATCTCCTTCTGGGCGTTTGTAGATGCTGTGTCACCCTTTACTGCAGGCTCGGTGTAGGTCACCTCGAGCTCTACGTATGTAGGGAGCTCGCAAGTGAGGCAGCGCTCCTCGTCAGCGAGGAACATCATCTCTACATGCTGGCCCTCCTTCATGAGGTCTGCGTTGTCTACGAGGTCAGTATCGAGGTGGATCTGCTCATAAGTCTCCTCATGCATGAAGTTGAATCCGTCCTCATCCTTGTAAAGGAACTGGTAAGGCCTTCTCTCCACGTTGATGGTCTCGATCTTTGCACCAGCGGTGAATGTATTCTCGAGGATACGTCCGTTCTCGAGGTTTCTTAGTTTACTCTTTACGAAAGCAGGACCCTTTCCCGGCTTCACGTGCTGGAACCATACGATCTGGCATGGCTTGCCGTTGAAGTTGAGGTAAAGTCCGTTCTTGAAATCAGCTGTTGTTGCCATAAATATAAAGTTTATTAAAAATTTTCTTTCCGATAAGCGGCTGCAAAATTATAAAAATGTATGCTTACTGCCAAATTTTTACTGATTATCAGTGTTTTCGCCTGCAGCGAATTTCTCCTCCCATGCAGGAACGTACTGGTTCAGGTCAAGTATGTGTTTTGCTACTTCTTCCAGCAGCCATTTCGGAGTGGAAGTGGCTCCGCATATACCTACACGGTCATCTGCTCTGAACCATTCGCGTTTGATCTCTGATGCTGAGTCTATGTGGTATGTCCTGATGTTCAATGATTTGCATAGGTCGCACAATACTTTTCCATTGGAACTTGCCTTTCCGGATACAAAGATAATCACATCGTGCTCCAAAGCAAATCTTGACAGCCTCTCATGCCGGGTCGCGACCTGAGAACATATAGTGTTGTGTATGACTAGCATGCCCCTGCCCCGGAACTTTTCCACAGAAAGTTCATTGGCTTTTGCCATCTCCTCTTCCAGTCTGCTGCATAGCATGGAATACTCCGCAGGACTTTTTGTCGTCTGGCTGAATACCTCTGTGGAGACATCAAGTCTGACGGTGCCATCCTCGATAGCCTCTTCCAACATGATCACATTCTCCACTACGATAGCATTCCCGTCTGTCTGTCCCATAAGTCCCAGCACCTCAGCGTGGCCTATCTTGCCGAATATGATGATCTGACCTTGACCTGTCCGGGCCTGTTTTTCATAAGCCCTACGTATGCTCTGCTGAAGCTGCAGTACCACAGGGCATGTGCAGTCTATGATCTCGAATCCCAGGTTCTCTGCTGTCATATATGTTGCAGGAGGCTCGCCGTGTGCACGTATAAGAAGAGCCTCTCCCTGAGCATCAACCATTTCATTCAGGTCTTCCTTGTCGATGGTGACCAGTCCTTTGTCCACAAGTCTGGTAAGTTCAGCATCGTTATGCACGATGGCTCCAAGCGAGTAAAGCCTGACGCTTTCGTCACTCTTGCGGTTGCCGAGGAACTGTTCTGCCTTGCTGATTGCTCTTATTACGCCTGCGCAAAATCCAGAGTTGCTGTCGATGTCTACTGTAAGCATAATAATGTCTTTAGTCTCCGAAACGTTCGGAAATTATACCTTTAAGCCACTCCATCTGTGCATCCATATCCATGTCTGAGTT
>JAGBCS010000012.1 GCA_017937885.1 Bacteroidales bacterium | reverse complement strand
ACCGATATCCCAGTGTCCATCCAGAACGAGATATGGGATAAAGTCCTTCGTGACAACATCTTCATCGTCTGCAAGACCGAGATGGCAAAAAGTATCACCAAGCGCACTCTGCGCGGCTTCCGTCAGGTAAAGGTCAATGCACGATACTTTGAAGACCTCATCAACAAAATCACAAATCAGCCGGACCTGTTCGTAACCAAAGTCAGCAGCGGCATCAATTATTGGAAAAACAACACACTCGAAGAAAACATGAAATTCAACGCCATAGTAGGAAATCCGCCGTATCAGATAAATGCCGCTTCTGAGAATAACATTACGAACGCAGCATATTCAGTGTCAATTTACAATCACTTTATAGAAATTGCGATAAAGTTGAAGGCGAATTATCTCTCAATGATTACACCAAGTAGATGGATGACAAAAGCTGGCCAAAGTATTCCTGACACATGGGTAGAAAAAATGGTCAAGTGTAACCATTTTCTCTCTATTCATGATTATCCAAATGCAACTGAATGCTTCACCAATGTTGAAATAAAAGGTGGTGTTAATTATTTCCTATATAGTGAAAATTACATTGGTAAATGTCGTTATAATCTTCATAGAGGTGAAAAAGTATTTAGTAGATACGATTACCTTGATTCTGTTGGCGTTGGCATCGTTATCCGAGATGAAAAAGCAATAGAAATTATCAAATCAATAGTAAAGATTGAAGGAGACTATTTTGATAAGAGGTCATTTGCGACCCTCGTGGGTGCAAGGGATTATTTCACAAAACCAAAGCACTTAACATCTAACTGGACTGGCTATTCAAAGAATAAGGATGATCAACACTATATAAAATATTATCTGAATAAGAATTTGGAGCCGTGTGGGTTTGGTTGGATTAAATATTCTGATGTTCCTAAAGGACAAGAATCGATAAAATTGCATAAAGTTTTTATCCCTAAGGCAGGAGGGTCTGGAAACGATTCGATTGTTTTAGGTAGACCATTTTATGGAGAACCAGATAGTGTATCTGCGGATACGTATATGATTATTGGCTACGATCCTCAAGCCCATAATTTCACAAAAGAAGAATGTGAAAATGTAATTTCTTATATAAAGACGCGATTCTTCAGATATTTAGTATCAATAAAGAAAAGAACTCAAGTTAATGCAAGGGACGTATTCCAATTTGTCCCTCTCCAAGACTGGTCAAAACCTTGGACTGACACCGAACTTTACAAGAAATACAACCTCTCCAAAGACGAGATCAACTATATAGAGTCAATGATAAAGCCAATGGGTGAAGACGCTCTCTTCAACACAGATGAACTCATCAACCCGGAATTCGCCAACTTCAACCTCCTTGAACACGGCGTATCCATCGGCGACAAGATCATCTACACCCCGACAGGCACAGAACTCACAGTAGCCGAAGACAACAAGGTAGAATGTAATGGCGAACTCTACACCCTCGCAGAGTTCACAGCCAAACATATACCTCGCAACAAGCGCAGCGTCTCCGGCCTCTGCCAAGGCCCGAAATACTTCTCCTTCAACGGCATCTCCCTTTACAAACTCAAAGAATCCTTCTTGAAGAAGAAATAAATTAGGTTTATAATATGGTAGTTAAAACGTAAACAATAGCTATAATATCTGTATATGATAATATCACCATTGGATATAGTAATATTACGGACAATAAGATTCGTTATATTTTAGAGTCTTTTACTATCTTTGGTTGTTGTTACATAATGGGTAATGAATGATTCAGTTCTAAATAGGTTCTATTCTGATATTGAGACCCTTGAGGATAAATTTTGGAATGTATTCCCAAGCATAGAAGAGATAAACGACTTTGATGATAGAATCAAAATTTGTTGTGAGCATAATATTTTATGTTCCCTTAGACTAGATTCTGCATCATCGGAGTATTTTACTGAAAAATTTAGTGCTCATAAAGATTTGGTTTGTTCTTACCTTCAAGAGAGAGTGGAACAAACAAATAATAATATTCTGAAAGCAAAGTATTATTACGCTTTGTCTTTGTTGGTTAGCCGAAGTTCTTTTCATATTAAATCTATTGATTGCTATTATATGGTTATGTCAAGTAAAAGACTTGACTGCTATAGCACTGTAATAGTAGATTCGATAGAATCCATAATTGCCATATCAACTAAAAGAAAACATCGAGTAGATAATCTTAGGGGATATGTTAAGGATATCGTTTGTGATGACAGCACTTGTGATAAACTGAGGTTTTGTGTTTTGAATATTAGTGAGAAATATCATTTGTTTAAACCGTCGCACAAAGAAACTTCTGAATTACTCAAATTGCTTATTGAGGTTGCAAAGAGACAATCTGATAACGCATATAAAGAAAGGTGCCTTGAATTGGCGTTGATATATGCTAGGAAATATCAGAATAATATAGCATATAAATCACTGATTTCTCAAGTTTATGAGCAATTGGGAGATTGTCAAATATCCATGCTGATTCCTGATGATGAGAAGAACCTTATGATACCTCATCAAAATGAGACAATGCTTAAACGAGCGATTAATTATTACAAACAAGCTGGGAATCATAAAAAACTAAATTATGCAGCAAAACTGTTTCGAGAAAATAGTTCTAAGTTAGTGTTCCCTACTATTCGCATACAAGGGGAAATTACAGAAGAGGTTCTTGATGCAATGGAGCGGACAATAGATACATTTTCTACTATTTCGTCCTCAGTTGCTTCATATTGCCTAGTTTATGGATGTGATTTTAGTATTCCATCACAAGTTGTAAATAATATAACCAATGGGATGCAGAATCCAGAATATTTGAAGGATTTCGTGGAGGAGCAGAAAGATATTAATAATAACAGTAAAATCATCGAACATAATCATTATATGTGTTTCTGGTCATATAATGTTATGATCGACAATATTTATCTTCCACTCATTTTACATAGCATAATTCAAAGTATGGAGAAGAAGCGATTGAGTTATAGACGATTATATAACTTTTTAAATCAGCATACCTCATTTGGTGTAGAAAGAATCAGACATATAAATGGAAGACAAATAACATACACATGGCTGTCAATGATAGATATAGGCCTAGAGGAATTCTTTAAACAGATAAAAGCGGTAAAGCAAGGTAAGGCACCAGACTGGAGAGTTTGTGTTGATGTTTTAGTGCCTAAATTTGAAGGTATCTTACGAGAAATACTTCAAATTAACGGAGCAAATCTCACGATTTTTAAAGATGATGGATCGCATACGGCTACACTTGAAAAGTTAATCAGATTTGATGATCAAAATGATTCGAGTAAAATTAAGGAAGCCTTTTATAAAACATTTGATGATGATGACTTGATGCTTTTCCAGTATGTGTTTACTAATATCGCAAATTGTCTCAATGTTAGAAATAATGTGGCACATGGATTCTACACACCAGTCCATTATACTGAAAAAGTTGCTACTCTTGTAGTATTTTGTGTTTTAAGACTTGCAAAGTTCAAAGATGCAGAGTAGATATATGACTTGTAGCGCGGAGGATTGCGACTCTTTCTGTGTGTATTGTTTGTTTCGTAGACGCCAATCTAATGATTTTCTCTAATTCATATCTCCCTGAAATCAAATCTATGAAACCAGCAAAATCCCTGTGAAATTACTGAAAACTAAATAAAATTCCGGATTTTCAAGTTCCCCTAAAGTTCCCCACAAACAAAAAAGCACTCACGAAACTTTCGTAAGTGCTTGATTTTCAAGTAGCGGGACGCAGGATTGAACTGCGGACCTCATGATTATGAATCATGCGCTCTAACCAGCTGAGCTATCCCGCCATGACTTTAGTCAGAATTTTGTTGAGATAGAAGGACTCGAACCCTCACTGACAGAGCCAGAATCTGTAGTGCTACCATTACACCATATCTCAATTTGGCTTCCCTTTTTGATTTGGGACTGCAAAAGTACGAATGTTTTGTTAAAATCCAAAACTTTTTGCAAAAAATATATCTTTTTATAGCCTGTCTATGTAAAGTATTCCCTCCAGATGGTCGATTTCATGCTGGAAGATTACTGCAGTGAAGCCTCGTACGGTGTCGCGGACAGTCGGGAGGTTGTGCTCATGGAAGGACTCGCATGACGATATTTCGGACGCCGAGGCAGGAACGGAAGCATATTCGACCACGATTTCCTGTGAGCGGAGGACGTTGCCGCGGCGGTCGGGGACGGAGAGGCAGCCTTCCGGTCCGAAGGCTGTCGAGTCCGAAGCCCAGACGATGCGTATGTTGGGGTAGACCTCGAAGGGCTCTCCGGCCTTGTCGAAGCGTTGCACTGCGACGACGCGGCGGTTGAGGCCGACCTGCGGGCCGGCGATGCCGACGCCGTCCTGGGACGGGTGGGTGACGGTCGCGACCATCAGCGAGCAGAGCGAAGCGTAGTCCGCCGAGCGAAGGGAGCGGGCGGAAATGTCAGTGCTCTGAGCGCGGAGCACTGCGAGATCTGCCTCGTCCTCGATCGTCAGCACGCGCATGGTGCCCGATGGAGTGACGGAAGAGTCCGAAGGGGAAGTGCGGATGAGCTCAAGCTCGGAGGTCGTGAAGTCGGAAGGACTTGCGGATGGCCGGCAGCCTGCAAGGATGACTGTCAGGAGGACGGCAGCTAACTGGCGTGTCTTCATGAAATGCCTACGAGTCAAGAAGTTCCTCGTTCTTGCCCAGCAGCACTACTGCATACACCTCGCAACCCTCGCTGCGCCCAACAAAGCCTAGTTTCTCGGTCGTTGTAGCCTTCACGGAAACCCTTGACACAGGAATCCCCATCAGAGAGGCGAGGCACTCGCGCATCGGTACGATGTACGGTGCGAGCTTCGGCTTCTGCATCGCTATCGTGATGTCGGCGTTGATGACGTTCCAGCCTTCAGCCCCGATCAGTGCCATCACTCTTGAGAGAAGTATCTTGCTGTCGATGCCCTTGAATTCGTCTGAAGTGTCAGGGAAATGCTTCCCTATGTCTCCCAGTGCCAATGCTCCCAGCAGAGCGTCGCACAGAGCGTGTATCGCGACATCGCCGTCAGAGTGGGCGATGCATCCCAGAGGGCTTTCGACCTGCACGCCACCCAGCCACAAAGGAAGTCCCGGGGCCAGAGCGTGCACATCATATCCGTTGCCTATTCTTATATCCATATCAAATAATTTCTACAAAAATAAATAAAAAACCTTAAATTTGCTTTTTAATGGGGCAAAAGGCGACAGACCGTACGCCGGCCCGACAAAAGAAGATATTAATTATGGGATTCAGTTTCAATTTTTTCGGAACACAGGAAGTACGCAAGTTCAATTACAAGCCACGTTTCTACGATCCTGAGAAGGAGGAGCGCCGCAAGAAGTACGGCGACTTCACAAAGCCTGCCGAGGAGAAGAAGTATGTGCCCGGACAGCATGTGAAGGGCTACTTCCGTGAGGGAAACTACCAGAGGACGGAGGATGTGAGCCGCAACCAGAAGGTTCTCGGCATCATAACAATGGCTCTTCTGTTTGCTGTTGTGTATCTGCTGTTCAAGTACTTCCCGATATTGATCGACTCACTTGGACAGTAATATGGACATAAGGATACTTCCAAGCAACATAGCTAACATGATCGCCGCGGGAGAGGTCGTGCAGAGACCTGCGTCCGTGGTGAAGGAGCTCATGGAGAATGCCGTCGATGCCGGTGCGGACCAGGTGACCGTAGTGATACAGGATGCCGGAAGGACGCTGATCCAGGTGATCGACAACGGATGCGGAATGTCGCCGGATCAGGCGGTGCTCTGCTTCGAGAGGCATGCGACGTCGAAGCTCCGTACGGCGGAGGATCTGCAGAACATCCTGACCTTCGGTTTCCGTGGAGAAGCTCTTGCGTCCATAGCGGCCGTAGCCGAGGTCACCCTCAAGACCCGCCGCGAGGAAGACGAGGTCGGCTGTCAGGTGGAATTTGCTGATTCGCAGCATCTTGCGACTCAGGAGGCGGCGACCCCTCGAGGTGCCAACTTCTCTGTCCGGAACCTTTTCTACAATGTGCCGGCAAGGCGCAAGTTCCTCAAGTCGGACAGCGTCGAGTTCAAGCACATCGTGACCGAGTTTACAAGAGTCGTCCTGACCCGTCCGGAAACAGGCTTCACCCTGACCCATAACGGCAAGGATGTCTTCGTTCTGCGCCCTGCCAAGTCATTGAAATTCAGGATACAGGATGTGCTCGGAGCCAACGTCGTCAAGGATGTTGTGGACATCCAGGCGGAGACTTCCGTTGTCGGCATCCATGGCTTCGTGGGAAGCCCCGAGGCGGCGAGGAAGGGCCTTGGAAACCAGTATTTCTTCGTCAACGGCCGCTTCTTCCGCAGCCCGTATCTGCACAAGGCGGTCATGAAGGCGTATGAAAACCTTATTCCTGAAGGCGTGACGCCGCCATATTTCGTATATATGGACATCGATCCGCAGGCGGTCGATGTTAACATACATCCGACGAAGACAGAGATAAAGTTCGAGGACGACAGTGTGGTCTTCCAGATTGTCTATGCCTGCATCAAGGAGGCGCTTGGAAAGAATTCATTCGGCGAGAGCATCGATTTCGACCGCGAAGGAGTCCCGGATATACCGGCATTCAGCAGTGGTTTTTATGAGACCCACGACGTCAGCGAGCCGCAGCCGGGAGTCGACCCGACATACAATCCGTTCGACAATGACGGCTTCCAGTCCGTGGATTCGCCGTTCAGCAATTCGTTCCCTTCGGATTGGGCGCAGGCGGGTGAGGGCTTCGACGAGAGTCCGCACGCGCGAGGCGGTGCATCAGTCGGTTACGGCATGAACACCAGCCGCTTCATCGAGAAGCGCGACGATTACGGCAAGCTCTTCGAGGACAAGCTGACCCCGTCGAAATCCGTTCTTACCTTAAGCGGAAAATACATAATCACCGCTGCAGGTAGCGGGCTTATGATCGTGCATATGGCCCGTGCGATGGAGCGTATCCTTTATGAACGCTTCCTCAGCGCGATCTCACGCAACGAGCATGTGACCCAGACGGCTCTGTTCCCTGTGACCGTGCAGGTGGGAGTCGAGAACATGTGCCTTTTCGAGGAGCATTCGCTGCTGCTGGCGTCTCTCGGCTTCGACATAGCGCCGTTCGGGACGGACACGATCGTGGTCAACGGTGTGCCGGAAGGCTATAGTGCCGAAGCCGGCAAGGTGCAGGCGATGGTGGCCGACCTGCTGCTGATTCTGGCGGAGGACCATAACGCCCTCGAGGAGATGATGACTGCCAATATGGCATCCCGCTTTGCCCGTCTGGGCTCTTTGAGCGGAGATCCTGTCACAAATCCGGTCGAGGCACAGAGGTTGATCGATGAACTGCTGGCCTGTGGCAACGCTGAATACACGAGCACAGGCAAGAAGATCATCACGATCATGTCTGTAGATGAAATTGAAAGGAGATTTTAGAAAATGAGTTATTATTCGTATGACAACAGAGGCCGTGGAGGTTTCATGTCAAATGTTCCGGCAGCGACGAAGAACATCATAATCATCAACGTCTGCGTCTGGATCATGACGGCGCTGAACGAAAGCTTCATGATAGAGAAGTTTGCGCTTTTCTATCCGACATCGCCGTTCTTCCATTGGTGGCAGCCCGTGACGCATATGTTCATGCATGGCGGCTTCTTCCACCTTTTCTTCAATATGTACACGCTTTATTTCTTCGGCCGCGTGCTCGAGGAGAGATGGGGAGCGAAGAAGTTCCTTATCTTCTACTTCGTTACCGGTCTTGGCGCGGCGTTGATACATACAGGAGTCGAATGGCTCCAGATGAACTCGTGGATGTCGCAGGTGGCTGAAGGTTCATATGCGGCTCAGGCAAAGATCCATGCCCTCAAGATGACTCCGACAGTCGGAGCTTCCGGAGCGATCTACGGAGTCCTGATGGGCTTTGCGATGCTTTATCCTGATGCCGTGATGTCGCTTGTCTTCCCTCCGGTATCGATGAAGGCGAAGTGGTTCGTGCTCATCTTCGCTGCGATCGAGCTCTTCACCGGCGTAACAGGTACGGGCGGCGGCATAGCGCATTTCGCCCACCTCGGAGGCCTTATCTTCGGCTTCATCCTGCTATGGTACTGGAAGAAGACGCATAAACTTTACGGAAGGGACTATTAGGCTGATACACAATGGCAAAGAAGGAAAAGGCGAAGAGGAAGAACTGGTTCTTCGGACTGACGTCACGCGTGCTGATGCTCATAGTGGCAGGACTTCTGATCCTGTCCTATGCGTCAATCGTCGTGAATCCGGCGAAGGTCTGGCTGATCTCCCTCGTCGGCATCTTCTTCGTGCCGCTTTCGCTTGTCAATCTCTTCCTGCTGCTTTGGGCCATAAAGCGCCGGTCGAAATCATTCCTCATCCCGCTGATGGCTCTCCTTCCGGCCTTCTTCTTCGTCGGCCGCTATGTGCAGATCGACTCCGACGAAGACCGGATCGCCAGGATGTCCCATACCGGCAACACGCTGACGCTGATGACGTATAACGTGGGGCGCTTCGCCCTCGATGACGAGGTCTTCGACTCCCGTTCCGAATGTGCTGACTCCGTCTTTGAGTTCATACTTTCGCAGGATGCCGACATCATCTGCCTGCAGGAGTTCCATACCGACAATGTCGACAAGGTGAAGGCTTACCTGCACAGCAAGATGAAGGGCTATGAGGCTGAATACTACCTCTTTCCGACGGGACATGGCGCCTTCGGCAATGTGACCTTGAGCCGCCTGCCGATCGAAGGGAAGGGCGTGCTTAAGTTCGATGAAAGCGCCAATCTGGCCTTGTATACGGACTATCGTGCCGGCAGGAGGCATTTCCGCGTCTACAACTGCCACTTCGAAAGCTATAACATCTCCCTTTCGGGAATGATACGCGCCCTTACCGACAGGGATGCGGCGGTCTTTGCCGAGACCGGCAACAAGATGAAGCGGTCGATCACGCGCCGGCCGAAGCAGGTCGACAAGGTATTCTCCGATATCGAGAACTGTCCGGTCGAATCGTTCGTATGCGGAGACTTCAACGACAACCCGATGTCATATACATACTATCGCATGACGCGCGGAAGAAAGGATGCCTTTGTCGAGGCAGGCCACGGCTTCGGCGCTTCTTACGCGGCGCTCTGGCCGATGCTCCGCATCGACTATGTGCTTTTCCCGGAAAACTGCAAGGGCATATCGCATGCCATTCCGCGCATCGGCCTGTCCGACCATTATCCGGTCATCACTGAAATAGAAATATAAAGAAGAATCATATGGAAATACAGAAGGCCCTCGAAGTGCTGCGCAGCGGCGGCATCATCCTCTATCCGACAGACACTGTTTGGGGAATCGGTTGTGACGCGACTGATCCTGAGGCGGTTGCGAAGGTCTTTACGATCAAGAGACGCGAAGACAGCAAGTCGCTCGTTCTGCTGGCAAGCGATATGGACATGATATGCAGGTATGTGAAGGAAGTGCCTGAGATGGCAATCCAGCTCGTTGAGGTCAATGACAAGCCTATGACCATCATCTATCCGGGTGCTGTGGCAGGGGAGAAAGGCGTAATGAAGCAGGACCGTCGCGCTTTGGCGTTCAATGCTGTGGCGGAGGACGGAACGGTCGGCATCAGGATTCCTATGATGGATTTCTGCCAGCAGCTGGTCGCAAAGCTGGGCCGTCCGCTGGTTTCAACTTCAGCCAACATCTCCGGAGAGCCGACCCCTAAGAAATTCGCTGAAATCTCGCCAGCTATCCGCGATGCAGTAGACCATATCGTAGACCCCGCCCTGGAACGCGGCGCTACCGGCCACTCCTCGTCCATCATCAAGGTCGGGCTGGACTACTCCATCGAAATCATCCGTAAATAGTAGACCTCCAAATGTTTGACTATTAGCGTTTTACAAGAAGTGTGTGCTCCCTATTGGCGGCACGCACTTCTTGTAAGGTGTTGATTAGCAGGTTGATAGCTGTCGCGCTACATGTGCTGGAAATAGGCGGCGGCGACGGCGGTCAGGGCGGCGGTTTCGGTGCGGAGGCGCGAAGCGCCGAGGTGTACCGGGATGAAGCCGCTGCGGAGCGCAAGCTCCGCCTCTGCCTTCGAGAAGTCGCCCTCAGGGCCGATCATCACGATGATTTCCGAGCCCTGCCATTCTTCCATAACTTCCTTGATGTTCCTTCTCGGGGCTTCCTCTTCTTCAAAGCAGTAAGCTATCAGCTTCAGAGCTTCGCCCTGAGCCGTATCCTTGATGAAATCCTTGACAGATACCGGTTCGTTGACAGTCGGGACGGCAGCCTTGAGCGACTGCTTTGCTGCGCTGACCAGGATCTTCTCCAGACGGGAAGTCTTGAAGACCCTTCTTTCGGAATGTTCTCCGATGATCGGCGTGATCTCGTCAAGACCTATCTCGCAGGCCTTTTCCGCGAACCATTCGTAACGGTCGTTGTTCTTTGTCGGACATACCGCCATGTGCAGGCGGTATGGGTGTGACCCCCAGCCTTCTTCTGCGGACAATACCATAGCCTCCACTCCTTTCGGACTGTCTGTCGTGATGCGGCATCTGTAGAGTGTGCCGCAGCCGTCGATGACGGCGATCTCGTCGCCGCTGCGGTGGCGGAGCACCTTTACGCAATGTCCGGACTCGTCCTTGTCGAGACGGCAGATGCCGCCTTCTATGTCTTGTGAGTAGAAAAGTTCCATATGGTTCCTGTTGAATCTGCAAACTTACATAAAAGATTCTTCATTTTATTCAGAAAGATCTTTCAAAATGCTAAATTTGTCTTCTTGATTTCAGCCAGCATTGCCTATGAACAGACGTTTCCTTCCTCTGGATGTCCTTCGCGGACTGACAGTAGCCCTGATGATTGTAGTGAACAATCCGGGCTCATGGTCCAGGATTTTTCCGCCTTTGCGCCATGCCGCATGGGACGGATTCACTCCGACTGATCTCGTCTTTCCGTTCTTTCTGTTCTGTGTCGGCGCTTCGATGGCTTTCTCCCTTGCGAAGTATGACGGCCTGAGTGGAAGTGCCGTCAGGAAGGTCCTCAAGAGAGGTGCGCTGATCTTCCTTGTCGGATTCGGACTGAATGCATTCCCTTTTTATCCGATGTATCCGGATCCTTCGCTGTCCTTTGGAGAGAACTGGCTTGCATGGCTGGCCGGTCTGCGTGTTTTCGGAGTGTTGCAGAGGATTGCCGTCAGTTACATCATAGCTTCGGTATTGGCCTTGTGGCTCAGGACTCCGGGTCGGATTGCCGGAGCCATAGCTGCTCTGGGCGGGCTTCACGTCGCCCTTCTCCTTGCGTTTGCCGGCCCTGAAGGTGCCTTCACGCTCGAGGGCTGCTTCGCCCGCAGGCTGGACGTCGCCCTGGTCGGCGAAAGTCATGTGTACCATGGGTACACCTTCGCCGACGGTACGCGTGCCGCGTTCGACCCGGAGGGCCTCCTCGGCTCGCTCACTGGCGCCTGCACCGCCCTGCTGGGCTTCCTCGCCGGCCGCATCGCCAGAAATGGCGAAGCGCCCTACGCCGTCGTCGCCCGCCTGGCCGTCTTCGCCGCCTTCTGCCTTCTCGTTTCGCAGATCCTTGGCATCTGGATCCCGATCAACAAGCCTCTATGGTCTGTTTCCTATGTGTTCTATACCGCGGGTTGGGCGATGCTTGTCCTGGCCGTGCTGACAGATCTGATAGAAGAGAAACGGATAGAAAGACCTTTCGTGCCGTTCAAGGCGATGGGCATGAACCCGCTTGCGATCTTCGTTCTTTCCGGCATCCTTGCCAAGACGATTTCCGGCATCATAGGCTGGAACTATCCGGCAGTCTTCGGAGCAGACGAATGGATGTCGCTCCTGTATGCAGTGCTGTTCATGCTCTTGCACATGGCGATTGCCATGATCCTTTATAAAAAGAAGATAATCATAAAGTTATAACCATACATGTTCATAGGAGTAATATCTGATACACATGGGGTGTTCAGCCCTCAGTTCATGGAATTTCTGGAGCCGGTGGACCAGATCTGGCATGCCGGAGACTTCGGCGGAGGACTTGAGCTCGCGGAGCAGATCGGTACTTTCAAGCCCCTTCTCGGAGTCGCCGGAAACTGCGACAACTACAACCTCCGCTTCATCCATCCGATCCACCGTGTCTTCGAATGCGAAGGCCTGAAGGTGCTCATGACGCATATCGGCGGTTATCCCGGCAAGTATGACTACCATGCCCGCCAGCTGATCGACATGCATCGTCCGGACATCTTCGTCTGTGGCCATTCCCACATCCTGAAGGTCGTCCGAGACGAGAAAAGGAATATGCTCGTGATCAATCCCGGTGCCGCAGGAATCCAGGGGTTTCATCTCGTCCGGACTGCTATCAGATTTCATATAGACGAAGGAAAAGTCCATTCGATGGAGATCTTTGAGCTTGACAGATAGGTAGATGTGTCGCTTAAAATTTGCAATTGATTTCGGAGTTTCCTATATTTGTAACTTGATGTTTAAGTTTAACGATTAAAAATGATTGGCTATGAAGAAGATTTTTATGTCAATGGTAGTGGTTGCAGCCATGCTTGCTGCAGCTTCATGCTCATGCTGCAACGATAAGAAGACAGAATGTAAGGATGCCTGCTGCAAGGAAAAGACAGAGTGCTGCGAAGAAAAGTGCGCTGACTGCGACAAGAAGGAAGGCTGCTGCAAGGAGGCTGAAGGCTGCTGCAAAGAGGCTGAGGGATGCTGTGAGAAGAAGGAAGGCTGCTGCAAGGAGAAGAAGGCTTGCTGCGACAGCACTGCAACAGACTGCTGCAAGAAGGCTGAGTAATTGTTCATATAGGGCGGTTGCCTGAAATCCGAAAGGTCGGCTGTTTTCAGCCGGCCTTTTCATTTTTTATGTATATATTTGTATTCAAATGAAAGGGATATGGCGACTATGAAGACAAAGACAGTGTGGTTCTGCAAGTCCTGCGGAAACGAAAGCACTAAATGGATGGGACGTTGTCCTGCATGCGGAGAGTGGAACACGATGGTGGAAGAGACTGTCGCTACGGGCAGGAAACAGGGACCGGCGGTAGCCGTGTCTGTTCCCGGTTCCGGTCATAAGCCTATGCCTCTCAAGGAAATAGACTCTTCGGTCGAGAACCGTATCTCTCTGAATAACGGGGAGGTGGACCGTATCCTCGGCGGCGGGCTCGTAGAAGGTTCGCTGGTGCTCATAGGCGGCGAACCGGGTATCGGAAAGTCGACTCTTTCGCTTCAGATACCGCTTCATTGCCCGCATCTCAAGACCCTTTATGTGACAGGAGAGGAGAGCGCAAAGCAGGTGAAACTCCGTGCGGCGAGAATCGGCGGTGATGACTCCAACTGCATGATATACAGCGAGACGCTGATGGAAAACATCATTGCAGAGGCTCGTACCATGATGCCGGACCTGATGGTAGTTGACTCTGTCCAGACCATGTTCTCGCAGAATGTAGAGTCTTCGCCGGGCTCGGTGACTCAGATAAAGGAAACGGCGGCAATGCTGCTGCGATTCGCCAAGGAGACCGGAGTGCCTGTTATCCTGATCGGACATATCACCAAGGAGGGAAGCATCGCGGGACCGAAGATACTGGAGCACATCGTCGATGTGGTCCTGCAGTTCGAGGGGGATAACAGAGGTACATACCGACTGCTCAGAAGCATAAAGAACCGCTTCGGATCGACCTCGGAACTTGCGGTCTTCGAAATGACCGGCAAGGGCCTGCGTGAGGTGACCAATCCGTCGGAGATGCTTATCCCGATGCATGAGGAAGGCCTTAGCGGAGTGGCCGTCAGCGCTATGCTCGACGGAACCAGACCTTTCCTTATAGAAGTCCAGTCTCTCGTGAGCTCCGCTGCATACGGCACTCCTCAGAGAAGTGCTACAGGCTTTGATGTCCGTCGTCTGAACATGCTTCTGGCTGTTCTTGAGAAACGTGCAGGTTTCAAACTCAGCGTGAAGGACGTCTTCCTGAACATGGCCGGCGGTCTCAAGGTAAGCGATCCTGCATGTGATCTGGCTGTAGTCAGTGCCGTATTGTCGTCCAATTTTGATTTCGCCATTCCTTCGGACATCTGCTTTGCAGGCGAGGTCGGACTTAGCGGTGAGATACGTCCTGTAGCGCAGACGGACCGCCGCATTCTTGAGGCTGCCCGTCTGGGCTTCAAGAAGATATATGTCTCAAGCTTCAGCAGTCTGGAAGGTCTTGAAACTCAGGGTATAGATGTCGTCAAGGTTGCCGATGTCCCGGCCCTCTGCCGTACCCTCTTCAAAGGCTGAGACACTCCAGCTTCTGCCGGCGCTCGTCCCATCGGATGGTGACGGTCCTGTATTGGACATTTTCATAGGCACAGCTGACGCCGTCGTCTTCGTCTTCGTAAAGGACGAAAGCGGCATCCGCTCCCGGGAAGACCTTGAGCGTTATCTGGCTTTCGTTTATCTTGCCGTCGGCGGTGATGCTCTGCAGCTCGCCGCTGTGCTGCAACTCTGCAGCCAATGGGATTATGCTTCCTCCCTTGGCGAAGACAGGGATGCTTTCGATTGTCACCGGAATCTCGATGTACTGCCCGCCTTCATATCTTTCGCCAGTTGCGAAATCATACCATCCTGCCTCATGCTCAGGAAGATAGACTTTCCATCGTGAAACTCCCGGCTCTGTCACCGGACATACCAGCAGAGACTCTCCCAGCATGAATGAATGCTGCTGCCTGAGCGCCTCCTCGTCGTCAGGGAAATCGAACACGAACGGACGCATCAGGGTCGATCCCTCAAGGCTGACCTTGGCCGCCTCGGAATAGATGTAAGGCAGCAGGCGATATCGCAGGTTGATGCAGCCGGTGATTATCCTCTGTGCCTCAGGACCATAGTTCCAAGGCTCGGTGTTGCTCATGTATCCGTGGACCCTCATCAGAGGCAGGAATATGCCCGCCTGGATCCATCGTATCATCCTTTCTATGTATTCGGCATTGGTGTACTGGTCGTATGGGCGGAAGAATCCTCCGGCATCGTACGTCCACCAGGGAAGTCCGGTCGATACAAGTCCGAGGCCGGCGGCGATCTGGTTGCGCAGGGTCGTCCAGTCATTGCCGACATCGCCTGACCAGAATACGGATCCATACCGTTGCATGCCAGGGAAGCCGCAACGCGTGAATATCATCGCCCTGCTGTCCGGCAGCTCACGCTTCAGCATCTCATGTGCAGCCTTGCTGACCTGCAGCGGATAGATGTTCCTGAACCTCTCGCCAGGCTGTGTCCCTTTGATTATCCTGCGTCCTTCGAGGTCGTCGTTCTCCGGCTCGGTCGCATCAAGCCACCATGCGTCGATGCCGTAAGGCCGGATCAGCCGTCTTGTGAAATTGTCCTGATAGAAGGCGGCGGCGTCCTCGTCAAAGAAGTCGAGCCATGTCGTGTTCGGAATGAAATGGCCTTTCTGCTGCGCCTCCCGGCCGACTTCGGAATTCGGATCAATCTTTGACCATACGGAAAGCATCAGCTTCATGTCCATATCGTGGAGTTCGCGTACCATCTGCGCCGGATCGGGATAATGCTCCTCGTCGAACCGCATCGCATTCCATCCGTATTTCCCCCAGTACTGCCAGTCCTGCACGATCAGGTCGATAGGGATCCGTTCCTCGCGGAAGCGCCTTGCATTGGCCAGAAGTTCGTCCTGCGAATGGTAGCGTTCGCGGCAGTGGATGTATCCGAAGGCCCATTTCGGGAGCATCGGGACTTCGCCTGTGAGACGGCGGTATGAGCCTATGATCTCATCGGCTGAGCCGGTGAAGATAGTGTAGTCCACGCATTCGGCGACGTCGGAGCGCAGTACTGTCCGGTCTACGATCCTTCCCCAATGTACCGACGGCTCGTCGCCGCGTTCGAGCTCCGCTTCAAGCCTGTGCTCTCCCGCCTTCAGCTCCACTATCGTGGAGGCAGTCGGCGGCAGCCACACGTTCCGCGCATCCAGCACCGTCTGTCCGTCTATGGTCAGATGGTGCCTGCGCGCCATCTTCTGCCCGACGTCGAGCAGTATCGTGTACTTTCCGTCTTCGCTGACTGTCAAGGTCCCGGAGAACCTGTTGTTCTCGCGCACCTCCTCGCGTCCTCCTTCCGTCGATGTCACATTGACCGTCTCCTTCCTTCCGTCTCCACCGCCTCGGGTGAGGACTGTGCTGCAGTCCGTCGGATTGAAGTCCGTGATACCGTAGTTGTTCCAAAGCAGTCCGTAGCCCTTGCTGGAAAGGAGGAACGGTACAGCAATCTGACTGTTGACCTGAGTCAGCCTGCGTGTCAGTCCGCGTACGTCGAGATAGCCGTCCTGAAACTGACCCAGGCCATAAAGATGCTCGTCGGCAGGGGAGTCCATGACCAGAGTCGCCCTGCGGGTCGGCTCGCCCTGGACGCTCGCCGCCTCGAGCTCATGCGCCGTCGCCGCGAAGACCTTTCTGCCTTTGGCATCATATGCTTCCAGCAGCAGCGCAGAAGGATCGATGCTTATGCTCATGTTCTTGAGCTTCAGCTCGGTACGTCCTTTGCGTGTGATCTCCCTGCACTTGACTTCTCTTTCATTTTCAAGATATATCCATTCCGGAAGGGCATTCATCTCCCCTTCGACATAGCGCACGCGTACGGCGTTGTCATCCATAGGTTTCAGGACAAGCTGTCCCTTTCCGAAAGTGACCGTGTAGGTCTGTGCTGCGGCAGCAAGTCCGGCCAGCATCATGAGTGCAGCGAGGATGTATCTTTTCATGGCAAAAGCTGTTTTCCCAAAGATACGCCTTTTCAGCGTTCTGGCGTGTTTTTCCTGTATCATTAACTTTCATTATCGGGTCATAGTGGTTTTTGTGCAACTATTCGTCATAATTTTGCATCTTTGTAGAACTTTGACCATTTGACACGAACTGATATGAAAAGATTTGCAATCATCATGGCAGCCCTTCTACTCGGGGCTCTTTCATCCTCTGCACAGGACATCATCACAAAGAAGACAGGCGAAGACATACGCGCCATAGTGACCGAAGTCGGTCCCGACACCATCACATACAGACTCTATGATGAGGACAGCGATGTAAAATATACCGTAATGAAGGCGGAAGTCGTGCTTATCCGCTATGAGTCGGGCAGAAACGAAGTGATCACAGGAGGGTCGAGCATCTTCGATCCGCTTCTTTATGGTTCCAGTGCACCAGTTGCTGGGATAAAGCCGGGCATGAAATACCGTGATCTCAAGGACCTCTATAATTACAAGCTCTATATGAGAGGACTTGTTCAGAACTATAACCCCGGATGGTGCGGCTTTGCATCCTATTGTATCCCTGGTCTGGGCCAGATGATATGCGGCGAGTGGGGCAGGGGATTTGCCTTCTTCGGCGGATATATGGCAGGATATACCTTGATGAATATCGGCGCTTTATCCGATCTTGATATCGCTCCTGCCGTATGCCTCATCGGACTGGCAGGCGTGGCTACCGCCGGCATATGGTCGATCGTGGATGCGACACGGGTGGCGAAGGTCAAGAATATGTACGAGCGTGACCTGCTCAGGAGCTATGCTGTCGATGTGGACCTTTATCCTTCTGTAAATATCGCCAGGACAGGCAGCGGCTATCAGCCGACCGCCGGAATGACGCTGGCCGTAAAATTCTGATATTCTTATGAAAAGGCTGATTTCATCTCTTCTTTTTGCGCTGGTGGTCATGTCTGCCGGAGCGCAGGACGGGACCGTGAAGACGTTCTCTATTCTCGGAGATTCTTATTCGACATTCCAGGGTCATGTGCCTGAAGGCAATGCGATATGGTACAGTGCCGTTCCCAACGGCGAGAATGACGTGACGAAGGTCGAGCAGACCTGGTGGTACCTTTTCGGCGAGTCCGGCGAATACAGACTTCTCAAGAACGACAGCTACAGCGGCTCGACGATATGCAATACCGGATACGACAGAGCCGACTATACCGACCGTTCCTTCATCACGCGAATGAAGCGTCTGGTCGAGGGCGGTGAGACTCCCGACATTCTTTTCATCTTCGGCGCCACAAACGATTCATGGGCCGATGCCCCTATAGGAGAACTTCAGTATGCAGATTGGACGTCAGCTGACTTGTACAGATGTCTTCCGGCATATTGCCATATGCTTGATTATCTGACTTCTGCGCTGCCTCAGACGAAGATCGTATGCGTCATCAATTCCGAGCTTAAGTACGAAATTGTTGACGGCATCATGAAGGCCTGCGACCACTACGGCACATCCTATATCCTTCTGAAAGACATCGAAAAGATATGG
This sequence comes from Bacteroidales bacterium, assembly GCA_017937885.1. Lineage (GTDB taxonomy): Bacteria > Bacteroidota > Bacteroidia > Bacteroidales > UBA932 > Cryptobacteroides. The sequence goes on along the minus strand of JAGBCS010000012.1, from coordinate 2,158 downwards.
GGCCATCCGAGCATCCTCGGCATGCGCCAGATATGCGATCAGCTTACAGGCTTTCTTGACTGAGGGTTGCGCGGCTATTCGCGATAGGCGTGATCCTTCTTGAAATCCATCTCTTCCCAGGCCTTCTTCGAAGTCCACGGGAGGGGATCGTCCGTCCAGAACGGGTGGTCTGCAGGAAGCCCGAGCGGAAGGAAGGCAAACGAGGCGAGGTAGAGGCTGCCGTTGTTGGTATAGACGTCTGATATTCCCGGCTGCGAACCGTTGAAGCCGAGGGTGAGGTAGCCTTTTCCGTTGAAGTTGCGTCCGTCGCCGAACATGTTGCGGATGACGGCAGTCAAGGCTGCACGCACCTGTCCCTCAGGCAGTTCTGCCGGAAGCCATTCCTTCCATGCAAGCATCGCCAGAGGCTGCATCGCTCCTGTGCGGTAGGTTATCGATCTCCCGAATACAGGGAAGGTGCCTTCCGGGGAGATGAACCTTTCGAGTATCGTCCCGTATCGCTGCATGCGCTTTTTCGCCTTTTCGAAATCGCTGGCGGGCGAGTTCCATATCCTGCGTTTTCCGCCCTTGGTGTATACGTCGAGACAGTCGATGTACATCGGCTGGATGACGAAGCTGTTGTAGTAGTCGAAGGCGAATTCCGGCCCGTCGGAGTACCAACCGTCGCCGGTGTACCATTCCTCGATCTCGCGGAATGCTGATGTGATCCGGTATGCGTCATATTGTGCCCCCGCCTTCAGCAGGAAGCATTCCACCGTCGATGAGAACAGGAGCCAGTTGGTGTGCGGCGGATCTACCCTTCTGAGCTGCGTGAACTCTTCGATGTAGCGCTGCTTCGTCACATCGTCGAGCGGCATCCACAAGGCGTCGTATGCCCTCAGGAAGCTCTCGGCGAGGAAGGCGGCGTCGACGAGGGTCTGACCTTCCTCCCTCCAGAGGAGGTAGTCCGGATTTGCCGGGTCAACGGCATTCGCATAGCTCTTCAGCGCCCATTCGCGCAGCTGGCGGCGCATCTGTCCTTCTTCCGTATCGTCGTCCGGAAGTGCCAGCCACGGCGCCAGTCCGTCCATCAGACGGCCGAAGCATTCCATGTATGTTACTTTCACGTTGCGTCCGTCCCATGTCGGGCTTACCTCCACGAGCATTTCCTCCTGCAGCTTTCCTTCGCTCATGTTCCTGAGCACCGGCTCGGCCATACGGTACATGACGTCGCACCACAGTTCGCGGTCGGTCATCTTTTTCCTGGCTTCTGCGGCTGTTGACGAGAGCATGAGCAATGCCGTCACTGCTGTCCAAATGAGTTTTCCTGTCTTCATCTTTGTATGTCTGTTTTCGCAAAGATAACTTATTTGTCTTATCTTTGATGCCGCAAACGGTACATTTATGGAAGACAATACATTGAGCTGCGTCGACTGCGGCACCCAGAACTGCAAGTTCAAGACAAGGACATATCCGGATTTCTGCCTTACCACGAATCTTTCTGATGAGGATTCAGCTTGGGCCCTTGAACGTTATGACGAGGATAGGAATCATGACGTCATGGTAGCAAGCGCGGAGGTGGAATATGAGGGCTACTGCCAATGGACCCGTGTCCAGGAGATAATGGAGTTCGCCCGCAGGATCGGAGCCCGCAAGATCGGCATAGCCAACTGCATAGGTCTGATCAACGAAGCCCGTATCTTTGCCCGCATCCTCCGGGCCAACGGCTTCGAGCCTTATGCCGTCATCTGCAAGGTGGAAGGTCGTGCCAAGACCTCTGTCGGCATTCCTGCCCGCTGCGAGGAGATCGGTCCGGCCATGTGCAATCCGATCCTTCAGGCCCGTCTGCTGAACAAGGCAGGCACTGACCTGAATGTCGTCATCGGCCTCTGCGTCGGCCACGACAGCCTCTTCTACCGCTACTCCGATGCCTACGTCACGACCCTCGTGACCAAGGACCGCGTGACGGGCAACAACCCTGCCGCCGCCTTGTATACAGCCGGGTCGTATTATAAGAAGAAATTCGGATTGTAGTCAGGTCACGGGCAAAAACAGTCAAAAATGCTCTTGACCTCTCAGATTTCCCAGGGGTCACGAGCAAAAAACCATGATAATGCTCCTGACCTTCGCTTTTTTCGAGGGGTCACGAGCATTTTCGGCGTTTTTCGCTCCTTACCTT
>JAGBCS010000011.1 GCA_017937885.1 Bacteroidales bacterium | reverse complement strand
CGGAGTCCCTTTCCGAGGTCCTCAAGACCTGCACCGATCATAAGACCACCCTCAGAGAAAGCTGACTGGGTACGTCCGTAAACGATCTGGAGGAAGAGCTCGCGCATAGCTGTGTTGATGGCGTCGCATACGAGGTCAGTGTTGAGAGCCTCGAGGAGAGTCTTGCCAGGGAGAATCTCAGATGCCATGGCAGCTGAGTGAGTCATACCTGAGCAGCCGATTGTCTCTACGAGAGCCTCCTGGATGATACCTTCCTTTACATTGAGGGTAAGCTTGCAGGCACCCTGCTGAGGTGCGCACCAGCCGATACCGTGTGTAAGGCCAGAGATATCAGTAATCTGCTTTGATTTTACCCACTTTCCTTCTTCAGGAATTGGAGCCGGACCGTGGTTAGGTCCCTTCTTTACGCAGCACATCTGCTGCACTTCGTGTGAATAAACCATAATAGTACTATTGTTTTATAAAACTGTGTTTTCAAAAGATTTCTCCACGCACGGCATCCTGTCGAAATGGAAGTGGTGGAAAATCACGCAAAGATAATAAAATTTCTGAAAGGGAAATATAGAAGTATCACTATCTTTGCAGAAAGATTTCCGGTCAGACCGGGAATGACGGGATAAGACAATGAAGTTCAAGATAGATTCGGAATACAGACCGTCAGGTGACCAGCCGGCGGCGATAAAAGGCATCTGTGACGCCCTCAGCAGCGGTGTGGACGCCGTGACCCTCCTCGGCGTCACCGGCTCCGGCAAGACCTTTACGATGGCCAACGTCATCGAGAAGCTCCAGCGCCCGGCGCTCATCCTGAGTCACAACAAGACCCTCGCTGCACAGCTGTACGGCGAGTTCAAGTCGTTCTTTCCGAACAATGCCGTAGAGTATTTCGTTTCCTATTACGACTATTACCAGCCGGAGGCGTATCTTCCTGTTACTGATACATATATAGAAAAGGACCTGAGCATAAACGACGAGATCGAAAAGCTCAGGCTCAGTGCCGCGTCCTCGCTTCTGTCAGGAAGGAGGGACGTTATAGTGATATCCAGCGTGTCATGTCTTTATGGTATCGGAAACCCTGCGGATTTCCATGCCCAGACGGTCCATGTCAGGAAAGGGGAGCGCAGGAGCATGACAAGGCTTCTGTATCAGCTTGTGGATGCCCTGTATAGCCGTACTGAAGTGGAATTCAAACGCGGCACATTCCGCGTACGCGGCGATACCGTCGACATCTGCATCGGCTATGGCGAAAATGCGGTCCGCATCGAGTTCTTCGGCGATGAGGTCGATGCCATCTCGGTCATCGATCCGCTGACAGGAGCATTCATCGACGATCTTGAGGAAATCTCGATCTATCCCGCCGGCAATTTCGTGACGACGAAGGAAAGGAGCATAAAGGCGATCAGCCAGATCCAGGACGACATGATGGCCCAGTGCGAATATTTCAATGAAATAGGCAAGCATCTGGAAGCCAAACGTCTCAAACAGCGTGTGGAGTATGATCTTGAGTTCATCAAGGAGATGGGCTATTGTCCGGGCATCGAGAATTATTCGAGGTATTTCGACGGTCGAAGCGAGGGTATGCGCCCGTTCTGCCTGATCGATTATTTCCCGAAGGATTTCATCACTTTCATAGATGAGAGCCATGTGACCCTGCCGCAGATCAGGGCCATGTACGGCGGAGATCATTCCCGTAAGTCCGTACTCGTCGAGTACGGCTTCCGTCTGCCCGCCGCCGCCGACAACCGTCCGCTGAAGTTCGACGAATTCGAGGCCATCACGGGACAGAAGGTGTTCGTCAGCGCGACTCCTGCAGATTATGAACTGGAACGTTCGGAAGGTCTTGTCGTAGAGCAGGTTGTGCGCCCGACGGGACTTCTCGACCCGCCGATCGAGGTGCGCCCTGTAGAGCATCAGGTCGATGACCTCCTTGAGGAAATCCGCAAGAGGGCCGAGCTCGACGAGAGGGTGCTTGTCACGACGCTTACAAAAAGGATGGCCGAAGAACTCGAAAAGTATTTCACGAAGATGGGAGTCCGCTGCCGCTACATCCATTCGGACGTGGACACGATGGAACGCGTCGAGATAATCGAGGATTTCAAGAACGGTCTCTTTGATGTTCTCGTCGGAGTCAATCTTCTGCGCGAGGGACTTGACATACCGACGGTGTCGCTCGTGGCTATTCTTGATGCCGACAAGGAAGGTTTCCTGCGTAGCGGAAGGGCGCTGACGCAGACGGCCGGACGTGCCGCGCGAAATGTGAACGGCCTTGTCATCATGTATGCCGATACGATCACAGACTCGATGCAGCAGACGATCTACGAGACAGATCGCCGTCGCAGCAAGCAGATGGAATACAATAAGTTGCATGGCATCACGCCGACGCAGGTGACTGTAAAGAAGAATGTCCTTCTTGAGGAAGCGGGAGCGGATGACAAGCAGCGTAATCCACGTCTCGCGAATACCGTGACCGGAAAGGTAAGCGCGGCAAATTCATACGATGATCCGACATATATCCCGGATCCTACGGATCTCGGACGCGGCTCAGTCAGCGTCGGTCTTGGGCATGATTCTAAACGAGATACAAATTCGGCCTATGTCGACGGATACCTGCAGGCTGATCTCGCAGCGGTGCTTCAGGATCCGGTGATCCGTTCGATGAGCCGCGAGCAGGTCGAAAAGGCCGTAGACCAGGCCAAACGCAACATGCAGAAGGCTGCTGCTGACCTTGATTTCATGGCCGCAGCCAAGTACCGTGACGAGATGTGGGCTCTCCAGCAGTACCTGAAGGTCTGGAAAGTCTGACGAAAACATTTTCAGGCGTTATTAATAGTTGCCGCAGGCTTGTATAAAGGATAATTTTGCTATCTTTGTATAATGTGCCTTATAACCACGAAAACTAATCAATAACACTGAAAATATGAAGAAATTACTGATCGTCGCAGCACTTTTCGCTGCAATGGTGAACGTTTCTGCTCAGGGTACTGTGGAGGACTACAAAAGGGCCTTCTCCCTTGGCGAGCGTTTTTCAGCAAAGAACGTCTATTATTCGAATGTCCGTCCGTCATGGATCGGGGAGACCCACAACTTCTGGTATGTGCGTCATACTCCGACTTGTGACGAGTATGTGCTCGTGAATGCAGACAAGAAGACAAGCAAGCTGCTCTTCGATAATGCAAAGCTGGCAAAAGCCATCAAGGAAACAGCAGGCAAGGATGTGAACGCATCGAATCTTGGCCTCCAGTATCTTAATGTCGCTGAGGATCTTGCGACACTTTCTTTCGTGATGGACAACCATTCATGGGAGTATGACATCAAGAAATCTGTGCTTAAGGATCTCGGTCAGCTTCCTCCGAGAGAGCCTCAGCCGCACTGGATGGTGGTGAGCGACGAGAAGGATTTCCCTCCGGTTCCGTCACCTGACGGCAAGTATGTGGCGTTCATCCGCAATCATAATGTGGCAGTGCGCGACGTAGCTACAGGGGAAGTCCGCGAACTCAGCCTTGACGGTGCCCTCGGAAACTACTATTCGTCTTATATCCAGTGGTCACCGGATTCGAAGTATGTGCTTACGACGAAGCTTCGTCCTGCTGAAAAGCATTATGTTTACTATGTAGAGTCGTCCCCTAAGGACCAGCTTCAGCCGAAGCTCCACAAGCAGGAGTATGCAAAACCTGGCGAAGAACTCAACTTCCACCTTCCATGCATCTTCAACGTGGAGACAGGTGCTGCCGCTGTAGCTCCAGAGGATCAGCTCAAGCCACAGTACGAGCTTCACAGCCTCCGCTGGAACAAGGACAGCAAGGCCGCTACATTCGAGTTCAACGAGCGCGGACACAAGCATTACCGTGTGCTCGAGCTCAATGCCGAGACTGCAGAGCTCCGCACCGTGATCGAAGAGTCAAGCGAGAAGTTCGTGAACTACAGCCGCCAGTTCCGTCACCATACTGAGGACGATTCAGAGATTATCTGGATGAGCGAGCGTGACAACTGGAACCATCTTTATCTCTATGACAAGGCTTCCGGCAAGGTGAAGAATCAGATCACAAAAGGCCAGTGGTATGTACGTCAGGTCCTTGATGTGGATGAGGCGAACCGCCGCATCTATTTCGCGGCAAGCGGCGTGAACAAGGATGAGGACCCATATTTCATCAGATACTACAGCATCGGATTCGACGGAAGCGATATGCGTGACCTTACTCCGTCGAAGGGTATGCACGTCGGTACGCTTTCACGTGACAACAAGTATATCGTCGACGTGGTCTCTACAGTTGCCGACGCTCCTGTGGCTGTCCTTCGTAATGCGGAGAACGGCGAACTTGTGATGGAACTTGAAAAGGCTGATATCTCGAAGATCGTCGAGAACGGATGGAAGGCACCTGAGGTCTTCGTCGCGAAGGGCCGTGACGGCAAGACCGACATGTGGGGAATCATCATCCGTCCGACCAATTTCGACCCGAACAAGAAATATCCTATCCTCGAGTACATCTACTCAGGCCCTGGCGATCATTACGTGCCTAAGAGCTTCTTCTCTTTCAACAGATACATGTCGGCAATCGCCGAACTCGGTTTCATCGTGGTTCAGGTTGACTGCATGGGTACATCATTCCGTTCGAAGGAGTTCGAGGAAGTATGTTACAAGAACCTCAAGGACGCCGGTATACCTGACAGAAAGCTCTGGATCAAGGCTGCTGCCGAGAAGTATCCGTACATGGATATCGACAGAGTCGGCATCTTCGGCTGTTCGGCAGGAGGACAGGAGTCGACTACAGCAGTTCTCTTCCATCCTGAATTCTACAAGGCTGCATATTCTGCATGCGGATGCCATGACAACCGTATGGACAAGATCTGGTGGAACGAGCAGTGGCTCGGCTATCCTATCGGCGACCAGTACAAGGAGGGATCGAATGTCGAGCATGCGCATCTTCTGACCCGTCCTCTTATGCTGATGGTCGGCGAGATGGATGACAATGTGGATCCGGCTTCGACAATGCAGGTCGTTGACGCTCTTATCAAGGCGAACAAGGACTTCGAGCTTATCGTGATGCCGGGCGTGGCTCACTCGATGGGCGAGGCCTTCGGCGAGCACAAGCGTTATGACTTCTTCGTCCGCAACCTCATGGGTGTCAATCCTCCGGCATGGAGCAACTTCGAATAAATCATATATCGTATGAAAAGAATACTTATCATCATCGCTGCATTGGCATCACTTGCTGCATGCGGCCCAAAGAAAGAGGAAGTGAAGATCATCGCTCCTCCTGCAGAGCTCGGACTTGATCCGTTCTATGCGAAGTATCTGAATGTTAAGGGAATACATCTTATCTCATCGCCAGTATGCTCTGACGAGGCAATGTATGCCGCTTACAAGACACTGACAGCAATGACTGACCTGCTTCCAGCAGAAGTCGTGAAGTCTATGTCTGATTGGGGAGCGAAGGTTGTTGTGATGGCGAAGACCGAAGTGACTACCGATGTGCCGGAGCATGCATTCCTGAAGAACGATCCGAATACGGATTGGGACAAGCGCGCGAGAGGACTCGGCGGTGACCGCGAGGATCCTACGACTTCATGCGCTGAGGAGAATGTCCTCTGTCTCGAAGGCGACCGCTACTGGGAGGAAGATATCCTCGTTCATGAGTTCGCACATGCGATCCACCAGCTTGGCATCGTTCCGGTTTATCCTGAGATCGATGCAGAACTCAAGGCCGGTCTTGATGCCGCTCTCGCAGAGGGCAAATGGGTCGATACATATGCTGGAAGCAATATCTACGAATATTGGGCAGAGGGTGTCCAGAGCTGGTTCAACGTGAACAAGGAGCGTGATCCGATCGACGGAGTGCACAATGCCGTGAATACACGCGAGGAGCTTCGCACATATGATCCGGTTCTTTACGGCATCATCGCAAAATACTTCCCTGCGACAGAGGAGAGCGTATCAGCTCATAAATGTGTAAACAACCATATAGCGAAATAACATGAAGATTCTGAAATCAATTCTTGCGGCATCCCTGATGTTCGCAGCGTCAGGAGCCATGGCTCAGCCTCCGCACAATCTCATGACTGTAGATGCCGGAAAAAAGGGCATTCCTGTTCAGGAGACAATGTACGGCCTCTTCTTCGAGGATATCAACTTTGCAGCAGATGGCGGTCTTTATGCAGAGAAGGTGAAGAACCGTTCGTTCGAGTTCGACGATCCTTTCATGGGATGGGAGATCTTCGGAAACGTGAAGCTGCAGAATGACGGTCCTTTCGAAAGAAATCCGCATTATGTCCGTCTGGGCTATCCGGGGCATCCTGTACGTTTCACCGGACTTGAAAATGAAGGATTCTTCGGTATCGGTGTAGAGGCTGGAAAGGAGTACAGGTTCAGCGTATGGGCACGTACTGCCGGTACAAAGGACAAGGAGTACATCAGCTTCCACCTTACTCAGAATGCTACCATGGGTGAGGACCAGATGTTCTGCCATGGCGAAATAGAGGTGGATTCAAAGGAGTGGAAGAAGTATGAGGTCGTAGTCACTTCGCCTGTGACAGAGCCTAAGGCTGCTCTGCGCATCTTCCTTGAGTGGAACGGACCTGAGCCTGATCATTCTCAGGCTGTGGATCTCGAGCATATCTCATTCTTCCCTGTTGATACATTCAACGGCCATGAGAACGGTCTCCGCAAGGATATCGCAGAGGCTCTGCAGGCCCTTGATCCGGGCGTGTTCCGTTTCCCTGGCGGATGTATCGTCGAAGGTACGACTCTTGACAACCGCTACCAGTGGAAGAATTCCGTAGGTCCTGTGGAGAACCGTCCTATCAATGTTAACCGCTGGAACTACTCGTTCGCTCACCGTCTTTTCCCTGACTACTTCCAGTCATACGGTCTCGGCTTCTATGAGTACTTCCTCTTCGCTGAGGAAATCGGTGCAGAACCGCTCCCTGTCATCAGCTGCGGAATGGCCTGCCAGTTCCAGAACGATCCTGCATGGCATCCTCATGCAGAGATGGATGAGCTTGAGTGCTTTGTTCAGGACGCCGTAGATCTCATCGAGTTCGCCAACGGCGACGTGAACACGAAGTGGGGCAAGGTCCGTGCGGAAATGGGACATCCGGAGCCTTTCAACCTCAAGTATATCGGAGTCGGAAACGAGCAGTGGGGCAAGGAGTATCCTGAGCGTCTTCAGGTGTTCATCGACGCTATCCGCAAGAAGTATCCTGACATCAACATCATCGGTTCGTCAGGTCCTTACAGAGGCGGCGAGTGGTTCGATGACCTCTGGGCAGCAATGCGCACTATGGACGTCCAGCTCGTTGACGAGCATTACTATGCAGGCGAGCGTTTCTTCGAGGAGAATGCAGACCGCTATGACAGCTATCCGCGTGAGGGCGCAAAGGTCTTCGCCGGTGAGTATGCATGCCACGGAAGCGACAACAAGAAGTGGAACCACTTCAACGCCGCCCTCGTTGAGGCCGCATACATGACAGGCATCGAGAGAAATGCTGACGTAGTGTACATGGCAACATATGCTCCGCTTCTTGCTCATGTAGAGGGATGGCAGTGGAGACCTGACCTTGTATGGTTCGACAACCTCAATGTGATGCGTACATGCAGCTATTATGTACAGCAGCTCTATGCGCTGAACAAGGGTACTGATGTTCTCCCTATCACCATGAACGGCAAGCCAGTAGCCGGCAAGGACGGCCAGCGTCAGCTCTATGCTTCGGTAGTGAAGGATACTCAGAAGAAGGAGTATATCGTGAAGGTTGCAAACCTCTCATATTATTCTCAGGAGATCAACATCCGCTTTGATAATCTCCCTCGCAAGCAGAAGCTCGCTGCTGATGTTACGTGTACAAGCCTGCATTCTGACAATAATGTCGGAGAGAACACTATCGAGAATCCGGACCAGATAGTTCCTGTGACAATGCCGGTACGAAAGGATGAGTTCAAGGACAACAATCTCAAGACCCGTATAGGACCTAAGACATTTGCAGTATACAAGTTCCCATACACAGAGTAGGGAAGTCTGCAGATAACAAACACCGACACTGACTGTTCATTGACATGCCACCCACGGCTAGGGGGTGCGTGAAGCCGCTTTAGCGGCGGCCGCGGGGGTCATATGAACAGTCAGTGTCGGTGTTTGTTATTCTATCGAAGATCCTTTTTCCAGTCAAACCAGCTTGTGTGGATGTCTGCCAATGCAGCATCCTTGCATAGCTTGATTCTGTAATCGTATTTAGCTTTTCGGATCGTATTCGTATACTTGTAGTCAGTGTTGCAAATCACAGCGAAAACGACATCGTTTGCAGGGCGGTCGGCAGTAAGGTCAAGTCTGTAGCTTCCTTCAGCAAAAGGATTTCCATATACAGTCTTTCCTTCATCTGTACGATAGCAAAGCTGACATGACATGTTCGTCGCATTTGTGTTCTCACCCTCCGGTCTGAAGGCGATGGTAAGCTCCTCAAGGGCGGCTACATCGATCGGAACGATGTTGGCTCCTGTCCATCCCGGAAGAGTTCTTTCTTCAGGTGCAAGCCATCCTGTCTCGTCCTCTGTCATCTGTACGTATGGAGTTGCCTTCCATTTCTCGACGGTCTTGCCGCTGATGTCGGAACCGATGGATTCGCCCATGTTGGCCTTATATATCTTCAGTGTCGCATTCGAGTAACGCCCCATGTCACACAACGCCACTCTTGCCCTGTATTCCTTCACCATTCTGCGTACCTGTTCGTCTCCCATCGCCTTTGCTATGCCTTCAAGGACATAGCCGGTACAGTTCATCCAGACCCATGGAACAGAACCTTTGCCGAGGAATTCTCCCATGAAAGAAGGGAATACCTCGCTGTACTGGATTCCGCCAAGGATTCTTCTTGTGTTGTTGTTGAGGCCTTGATTCATCCAGTTAGGGCCGCCGAACGAGCCGTCATGAAGCCATCCGCCGTAACATTCGATAGGAATGAAAGGGGCGATGATGCTTCCGGCGCAGAGCCATCCGAATTCCTTGATTTCCTTGTCTCCGGCACGTTCTGCGTCCATCAGAGCCTGCAGCCAGCAGTCAGCTCCTTCATGGAACCATGAAGCCTTCTGGCATCCCGGCATTGAATTGAATACTGTGTGGATGTATTCGTGGGTAACGGCGTGGGTGTGGTAGTATGTGTCGGAATAATTGCACTTCGGGTCGAAGCAGTAGATAGGGTAGTACGACAGGAGAAGGATAGGGTAGTCCGTTCCGTATACGTTTACCCAGCTTTGCCATCCTCCGGTGTCCGTGTTCTTGGCATCGTCTGTAGTAAGTCCTGATCCATAGAGGAATACGGCATTGCGGTAACCTTTCTTCTCAAGAGTGGTCGGAGGCCATCCCATCACGTCGCGGATATATTTCGAGTCTTCTTCCAGCTGCTCCAGCATGAGCTGTACGGCGAGAGTGTCTTCCTTTACCAGCGCATTGGCATTCGGACCGGCAAAGTATGACCAGCTTCCGTATGAGTACTCCATGGTCAGTTCCTTCTTCTTGCTCTCACGGAAGTACTTGGCATAGGGGAGGTTTTCTGTCGGCTCGACAAAGTCTTCTGAGTTCTGTGAGAAGTCGTAGTTTATGACCGAGGTATATTCGGGCCATTCGTAGAATGTGCCTTCTGATGATTGTGCCGGATCAAGATCAGGATCGACCGGAGCCGTCTTGTCGCAGCCGGCCAGAACTGCGATTGCGGCCATGCATGGTATAAGTATCCGTTTCATATTTAAGTTTCTTTACAAAAAAGGGCGGTTAGCCGAAGCATTACCGCCCACCCCAATTACTAACCAAATCGGTTACTCGACATACTTGAATGTTACTGTCCAAGGAATGTCTGTGAGCATAGCCTTAGCTACGACTACGTCACCTGCTACAGGTACAGCTGGGCACTGACCTACGATAAATGCGCCAGGAACCGGTATGTCATAGTACTGGTCCTGAGTGTCTGCGTATGCATGGAGCTGCCAGAAGCTGTGGCTGAATACAGGATTACCATCCTTGTCAACCCACATTCCTGGAGCATATGAAGTCCATCCTCTACTTACAGTTCCGTCTTCTGCTGTAACTTCGTAAATTGATCCGTCAGGATTGAGTGCATAGAAGTTCTCGAGTGTAGTATTGCAGATATCCATTCCAATGATGTCGTTGAATACTGAATAATCAAACTTGACATAACCAACTCCGTAAGAGTCGGCAGCTTCTGTCAGAGAGATTGTCGCCTCGAAGTTGAAAGCCTCTGCAGAGCAGTCCCATTTAAGAGAAGAAGTTGCAAGTTCTGTCTTCATGTCAAGTGAGTACAGTTTTGCCTCTCCTTTTGCGGCTGTCTGAAGTGGAGCAGAATCCTCTGGTACCTCATATGCAGCGCCAATATACTTTGCAGTGATGATGAAATCATAAGTTTCATCACCTGCAACGAGCTTGTTCTCAGAAACTACAGTTGTACCTGCATAAAGGTTTGTTGTACCAGGAGCTGCAACAACATAGAACAGACCAGGATACTCTTCCTGTGAGTAGTCATATCCGATAGTGTTTCCGTTCATGTCTGTCTTGCCTTCCCAGATGTACCACTGCCAGCAGAGAACGCCTGGGTACTTAGGAGCTGCATTCTCATCAAGCCAGCATCCAGGCTTGTATGAGTTGAACTCGAACTGCTCGCCTGTAGCAGGGTTGACCGGATAGAACGCTGTCTCATCAAGCTCGCCTACGAACTCACCGAGGAATTCGTTGATCGAACCTACAGGGAGTGTGAAAGAACCGATCTGCCATGACTGATAGCCTTCGTATTCTTCGTTGTTATAGTCGTCAAGGTTGATGACGAGGTCGATAGAGATCTTTTTGGTCTCGCTGTCGCAAGCCCACTTGTAAGTGTGGTTTGTCTCGAAAGTTCCCTCTTCACCGAAGTACTGAAGCTTTCCTTCGCCTTCGTAAGTGGTCTCCTCGATAATTACCTGAGGACCTTCCGGTTTCTCCTTACATCCGATAAGAAGTGCAGCAACTGCTGCAAAAAAGAAAATCTTTTTCATTTTTGTTTGATTAATTAAGTATTTGGTTTGTATTATTTTACGGATTTGCTCCTGTAAATTTTACCTTGTAGCCCCAATGTCTGTCATTGGTGTTGTTCTCATCCCAGCCATGGGAGATGTATTCAGTCGGAGTACATGCCACGACAGCCCATAGGCTTGAGCAGTCGGCAGGTACGGTCCAGCTCATTGATGCCGTGTTGTCTGTCGCAGCTGTCGCTGTCGTCGAAGGGCTGTAGGTCCTTGTCTTTCCGTCATCGGAAAGGCTCACAAAGCCCATTGTCCATCCAGCGACAGATTCATCGCCTGAAGAATTGTATGACGCATCATTCGGAAGACCGACGAAATCAACGGAAACTTCGCTTCCCGGAGTCCAGTCCTTCAGCTTTATGATGTTGAAGCCTGTAGCTTCGAGACATGACTCAGACTTCACCTTATAGTATCCGTCATCGGACTTGGTTGATTTCCAAGGTATCCTATTCAGATACTTCAGTCCTTCATCCCTTATACCGATGAGATCCCAGGTCGCAACTCGTGATGCAAAGTCATATACATGAGAATTGAATTCCTCAAGAGAAAGATCGTAAACACTCATATATGCCTGGCATGCATCCTCCGGTGCCCTTGCCCCTCTCCATATCTTGCCGACTGCGTCAATGCCGTACTTCTCGATCCAGTAATAATGGAAGAAGTAGCTTCCGTATCTCATGTCCTCATGGAGGAAATGACGGTTGCAGTTGTCACAGTAAACGCCAAAATAATAGTTCTGGTAAGTCGCTTCCGGACACATCATATGAGCCTGCCACTGGGCAGTCTGCTCCCATATTCCGCTTCCTTTCGGGCCCTGCGAATATCTCCAGCCGCTTCTGCTGTCGTTCTTCACCTCTCCGTTGAGTAACTGATCGCAATAGACCTGATACTGGAAGATGTGGCCGATTTCATGTGCAAGCGTAGGGTAGTCGTTTGCGGCATCAGGACTTACGGTCAGCAGTCCGATGACATCGTCCACTCCGAAGCCTTCAGCCTTCCATGTCGTGCTTCTGTTGAGCTGGATGATCATCTTGTACTTGTCAGTATAAGACTTGCCCTTGCCATGGTCGACGAATTTCAAGGTCTCGGTGTAGTATTCGAAGCATTCCTCTGCCCATGCAAGCAGGGCGTCGATATCTACTCTGTATCGTCCCTGAGACTTGTCGGAAGGCAGGATGTCACCATACTCCTCATACTCCTTAGCCCAGAAAATGATGAAATGCTCAGACTGCTTGCTTCTTCCGAAATACCAAGGCTTGTCGCTCCTGAGATAACCGTATGACGAGTATATTTCAGGAATATGTATCTTGTCATAGTTCGGAACATCTTCAGGCTTCAGGACCTTTGCGGCCTTTCCCTGAGTGACCTTGATCTGTTTGATCCATTTTCCGGAGATGATGTTCACCATACCTTCACGGACTTCAAATTCCCTGTTCTGGTCAGCTGATACGATCATCTTGTATTCCTGTCCGGCTTCTCCTTCGCGGATGGATAACTGGATCCAGTCTACGGTCGTTTCTGCCTTCCATCTGTAGGTCGAAGATACTCTTACATATGCCTTAGCGGACTCCTGGTCTGCATCAAATTCAAGCTCTGTCTTGTTGATTGTGATTTCGGAATCGACAGTATAGTCCATCTCATCCTTTTCAGAGCAAGCGACCGCAGCCGCCATGAGAATGGCGACTGCAGCGCTGAATCTTGTAAACAGTCTGAACATTATGCTAGTTCTTTGGCTTTACGGCTACCTCTTCAGCCATCACGCCGTTAGCTGAATCGTAACCTGGGTTCTGGCCGATGTTTGCATTTGTGCTCTGTGTTCCTTCGTCGTGTGGGAAGAGGGCAGTATGACCGTCAGTGACAGCCTCGTGGTTGTACCAGTTTCTGGTCGAGAATGTGCCGAAGCGGATCATCTGCTGGCGGCGGAGACCTTCGAGAGCGAACTCCCATCCCCATTCGTCATACATTCCGCCATACTGAAGGTCCTCGCTGTCCTTGCCCTTAGGCTGTGGAGTCTGAGAAGCCTCAAGCTGAGCAGCGTATGCCGACCAGTCATGCGTAGGGTTGCATTCTGCAAGCATCTCTGCTGTAACGTCTCCCCAAGGAACGAGACCGTACTGCATCTTTGTATCAGCAAGGAGGTCGGTATCTGTAAGATTCGATACGCCACTTTCCATCGAACGTGCACGAACTGCATTCACATACTCTGCTGCGCCGCTCTGGCCGAGACGGAGCTTGCACTCTGCTGCAGTGTAGTAAGCCTCAGAGAGACGGAACCATGCGAAGTCATTTCCCCACTGGTTACCGTAAGCAGCCTCGATATCCTGCTCGTACTTGTTCTGACGGCATCCGAAGTCAACGCTGAGGATAGCCTCAGAACCCTTCTTACCATCGATTGAAGGAAGATAGTTGAGGGCTGTCCATGCGATTTCGTTAGGAGCATCCTTCTTCATCATAGGTCCGTGGAGCCATGTCTTTTCCTTGCGGAGGTCACCCGGCTGGTATGAATTAATGAACTGAGGGTTACCGCAGCTACCTCCCCATGTACCGAAGGTCCATCCGAAATGGTCGCGGCCTTCTGTAGGAGGGTACCACTTCATACCCATACTGAACACATGGTTACCTGTTGTATAAGTGTTGTCGTAAGGTATTGCGAAGATTACTTCTGTGCTTGCCGGACCAAGATCCACCTTAAAGTTGTCGCTGTAGTCAGCTGCAAGAGAGTAAGGACTTTCATTGATCACAGTCTCTGCAAGAGCGAGGGCCTTGTCATATGCAGGCTTTCCTGTATATACTTCAGCATTGAGGTAAACGCGCATGAGAGCCATTGTTGCACCCCAATGGTTGATACGGCCATAGAAGTTTGCAGAGTTCTCCTTTGAGAGCACCTCGGCATCGAGAACCTCGTTGAGTTCCCTGACTACGAAGTTATAGACGCTGTCGCGGCTTGCCTGTACAGGCACTTCGTTAGAGTAAGAAGTAACGATAGGAACGTTTCCGTGGCTGTCGAGAAGGATCGCATACCAGAGGGCACGTACAGCCTTGAGCTCGCAAAGAACGAGGTCCTCGAGGTCTCCGCATGGGAGAGCGCCGGTAACGATCTGGTCGTTCACGCGGTTTGCTGCGTTGATACCCTGGAAACAATAGTAGTAAAGAGATGCAGGGCTGCCCGGATCGTTTGCCTTCCATGTGTGCTTGTGCATACGCTGGTAGACTCCACCGTCATCCCATCCGTTAGGACGTACTGGAGTGATGATCACGTCGCAAGGCTCCTCCTGTGCATCGAACATTCCGTACCAGTCGAAGAATGCTCCGAACTCAGAGTATGTTGATGCCAGAAGGGCTGCAACATCCTGGTCTGACGGTACGAACTGTTCCTGAACGACCTCTGAAAAAGCCTCTTCGTCGAGGTTGAAGCAGCCAGTGAACATCAATGCAGAGGCTGCAAGTACTGAAAGAATGCTATATATCTTTTTCATAGAACTTCAAGAATTAGAATGTAAGGTTAACACCGAATGTATACGCACGGATAGTAGGATACTTGTCACGGCTGTCTGTACCTGGGTCGAATCCACCGAAGCTTACTTCAGGATCGAGACCTGTGTAGCCTGTGATTGTAGCAAGGTTGTTTACAGTCACGTAAGCACGTACCTTCTTGATGATGTCTGACTTGAATCTCTTGGTGTAACCGAGAGTAACGTTGTCGATCTTCCAGTAGTCTCCGTTCTCCACATAGTAGCTTACATAACGCTGGCTGTCTGAAAGAACCGCCTTGTTGCCGGTAAGCTGTCCTGTCTTTGCGTCAACAGCGTCAAACTTGTCGAATGCGCAGTTCAGAACGTTGTAGAGGATTGTAGGGTTTCCATAATACATCTTCTGGTAGTTGAGGATCTGGTGACCGAATGCACCACGCATGGTGATGTTGAGGTCGAAGTTCTTGTAACGGAAGGTGTTGTTGAAGTTCGCGAAGAAATCAGGGACACCGTTTCCGAGAACCTGCCAGTCGTTCTGGCCTGCGTTTGCAGCATAGTCGTAGTACTTGCTCTCGACGTTGCCCTCTGCGTCATAACGGAGTCTTTCCACAACCCATTTTCCGTCGTCGTCAACACCGATTGACTTAAGACCGAAGAGGTTACCGATAGGCCATCCCTCTTTTACACGGTGAGTCGTCGTCTGGATAGGCTCTCCAGTGTGACCGGCACTGAACCAGTCTGATGAAGTCTGGAACTCGTCGTTCTGGAGTGATACAAGCTTGTTGGCATTGTATGAGAATGAAACTGATGATGTCCACTCGAAGTCTCTTGTGCGTACAGGTACTGCATTGATGAGAACCTCGACTCCCTTGTTCTGGAGATGGCAGACGTTAGCCATGATTGTTCCGTACTGGTATGGAGGAGTAGGCACTGAATAGTAGTAGAGACCGTCCTTTGTGTCACGCTGATAAAGGTCGATGCTACCGCTGAGTCTCTCATCGAGAATTGCGAAATCGAGACCGATGTTGTACTCGTACTTCTTCTCCCAACGGAGGTTAGGGTTGTCGTTACGTGCAGGAACGAGAGTCTGGATCCACTCGCCGGCATACATATATGAACCCTCGTAGTTAAGTGATGCGAGTGACTGGTAAGGTGAAGACACGTCGATACCTGTGATACCGTAACCGGCACGGAGCTTCAACTGGTTGAGCCAGCTTGCGCTCTTCATCCAAGACTCGTTGTGGAGGTTCCAACCGAGTGAAACTCCAGGGAAGTTACCCCACTTGTGGTCTGCACCGAACTTTGAAGAACCATCGCGACGGTAAGATACCATCAGGAGGTAGCGGTCTGCATAATTATAAGTAGCGCGCGCGAAGAGACCGATGAGCTTGGTCTTCGACTTGTACGATGACATGCTTGCGTTACCCTCCTTGAGAGCGTTACCCATCTCGAGAGCATTGTATCCGTAAGCGTCAGTAGGGAAGTCCCAGTTGCTGGCAGAGAAGTTCTCAGATACGTTGTCCTCGTAGCTGTAACCGGCGATAGCAGTGATGTGATGGTCGCCGAAGTCCTGTACGTAGTTTGCACTGAGCTCGGCCATGTTGTAGATGTAATCAGAAGCAGAACGGCTTGCGCTACCGTTTGTACCGCCCTCAGTCGTACTTGCGTCAAGACGTGAAGTATAGTAGCCGCTGATAGTGTTCTGGCCCTTGCGTACGTAGAGAGCCTTGAAAGTAAGCTGCTCGATTGGCTTGAACTCTGCAACGCCGTTGAAACGGATGCTTCTGTTTCGGTACATACCGTCACGCTCGAGCATCATGCCGATCGGGTTGTCGTAGTTGTAGATAGCTCTCTCGCAGTATGTTCCGTCCTCATTGTAGATAGGCTGAGTCGGGTTCTGGATACAAGCCATACGGTAAACGTATGTAGGGGAGAATCCGGTGTTGCTTTCGCTTTCGCTTGCAAGAATCTCACCTGTAAGCTTGAGCTTGTTGTCAAGGAGATACTGAGAAACCTGAGCACGTGCGCGGAGGTTGGTCCTTCCTGTTCCCTTGATGGTACCTTCATTGTCTCTGTAGGTAACGTTTGCAGTGTAGGTGTTGTTCCTTGAACCGCCCATGATCGAGAGGTTGTGGTTGTGTGACACTCCGATCTGGCTGATTTCCTTGAGCCAGTCTGTAGTGGCGCCCATGTCAGTCTCGTTCGCACCACCGAAGATCCAGCCTTCCTTGATCTTTGCCCTGAGGTCTGCAGCATCCATGAAATCAGGAGTCTTCAGCCAGTCAGAAAGAGATACATAACCTGCATACTCTACCGTAGCCGGCATCTCGCGCTTTGCGTTCTTTGTAGTGATGATGATCACACCATTGGTACCACGTGTACCATAGATCGCTGTTGCAGAACCGTCCTTGAGGATGTCGATGGACTCGATGTCTTCCGGAGCAACAGTGTCGAGGTTACCAGGCACACCGTCAACGAGCACGAGCGGTGCTGTCGATCCGTAGAGTGACGAAAGACCACGGAGAGACATTGATGAGCTGGCAGTAGGGTCTCCTGAAGAAATCGTGATCTGAAGACCGGCTACCTTACCCTGGATCAGCTGTCCGGCGTCGAGCACTGCACCCTTGTTGAAGTCGTCTGACTTGACGCTCTGTACGGATGATGTGATGTCCGCTTTCTTCTGGCTACCGTAACCGATGACTACGGTCTCTTCCAGGAATGAAGCTTCTTCGTTAAGGACAACATCGAGAGTCGCCCTTCCGTTAAGTTCGATCTCTACAGTCTCATATCCGATGCATGAGAACTGGAGAACAGCGTTTGCCGAAGCAACATTGATCGTGTACTTTCCGTCAGCGTCTGCAACCTGACCGTTTGTCGTGCCGACTTCCACAACCGTCGCACCCGGGATAGGTGCGTTGTTGCCATCTTTGATCGTTCCCTTGACCGGTACAGCTGCAAAAGCAGGCATTGCTGCACACATGGCCACGAGAAGTACGAATGTTTTGAGAATACGATTCATATTCTTGGCTTTTTGGATAGGTTAATAATAGTGTTTTTATGTTTGTTATGATTTGTTGCGTTTTGGACTTTTTCTCTTTCACAAATGTATGAAAATCCGCAGGGGGGGGTAACAATATCGTACAATTTATACCACATTTGTTCAAATGTGTTACTATTGTTCTTTTTGGACGCAGTTTATAGGTCAGGAATGACAGAAACGTGTAAAAAATAATCCGGATGAAACGTTTTTGCCGTTCCATCCGGATTGTAGTAAATCGTGTTGCTTATATGCTACTTGCAGACCATTATGTCGAGGATCATGTTGTCGGTGTTCTGCATTCCGACAGAGCCGATACGGCCGAGATTCTGTATTGTTTTCTCTATGTCCTTCTCGATGATGCCGTCGTGTTCGGAGATACAGATTCCTTCTCGCGCGAGTACTGCGGATTGGAGTGAACTTGATACTCCTGAAGCTACCTTCATCGCACAGCCTACCTTAGCTCCGTCGCAGACCATACCTGTAATGTTGCCTATCATGTTCTTGATGGCGGAGCATATCTGGTCATAGTTGCCTCCGCGGAGATACACGAGGCCGCATGATGAGCCGGTAGAGGCAATTACGCAGCCGCAGAGGGCCGACAGCTTGCCGAGGTATCCCTTTATATGGATCGCGATAAGATGGCTCAGCACGAGAGCTCTTGCGAGCTGTTCGTCAGATGTACCATATCGGATCGAATATGCGATAACAGGCATGGTGACGGTGATGCCCTGATTTCCGCTGCCGGAGTTGCTCATCGCCGCCAGAGTACATCCTGCCATGCGGGCGTCTGAAGCTGCCGCAGTGAGAGACATCGCATAGCTGAGGAAGTCTCCGCCGAACACCTCCTTGTTGTCTTCGAGATTGATCGCATAGCCAACCTTAAGTCCGTAGCAGCCTTTAAGACCTTCCTGAGCCAATGCGAGATTCAGTGTCCTGGACTCCAGTATGAACTCGATGTCTTCATATGCCACGGTTCTTGCAAAGTCGCATATCTCCTTGACTGTCAGGTGGTAGTCAAGCGTTGTCTTCTGATCCGCTGCTTCGTGCTCAGTATTTGCGTGTGAGCTTGTCAAGACTGCCTTGTCGAAACTGGTTTCCACGATCCTGTCGTGGTCATCTTCAATCTCGGCACTTGCGCAATGCCCGTCCTTTGTTTCAACGGTTGCCTTTACATATAGCTTGTGGGTTGTCTGGGCGAGACCGACCGTAACTGACTTTTCCTCTACCATCTCCTTTGCCCTTGCAATCGACGCCTGATCAAGGTCATGCAGGACTTCAAGCCCATATTCGGACTTTCCGCATACGGCTCCAAGGGCTGCCGCGATATGCAGTCCTACCATTCCTGTCCCCGGGATACCGACTCCCATTCCGTTCTTAAGAATGTTGCCGCTTACCTCTATGTTGAGGCTGTATCCGGACTTCATCCTCCAGTCAGCGTCATTCAGCTGGCATTTTTCTGTAATGATCTCCATGGCTTTGGCCACGGCAAGAGCTACAGCTATAGGCTCCGTGCATCCAAGAGCCGGCTTTACTTCTTTTCTGATCAATTCAATGATCTCGGCTTCACGTGCGGTCATTTTCTGAAAAATTCTAAGGTTAGAGTGATTATATGGTCTATGTCTTCTTCCTTCTCAAGTGATTCGATAGGGAAGCCTAGGCATACTGTCTTGTAGTTGCTTCCTTCATGGCAGATTCCTGCAGATATGGCAGAGTCGGCATACCTCATGATAGAGCATGACTTCTTTGAAGCTGGAGAAAGACCGTCAGGACTCTCGACTGCGTATCTGTCTGGGTTTATCTCGTTGCAGATAGGCATCCTGCGTGTAAGGTCGGCTTCGATCTTCTCGTTTCTGATGAACCTGGCAACGCCTTTCCTGGATCCCTTTGCCGATGCCCACCGGTATCCTAATGTGCCCGTGACAAACTTCTTTGTGTCTGCTTTATATGCCGAATCTATCTGAACCGGATAGACGCTGTCCCAGACGTCTGTGGCTATGTCTGCTCCGCTGATCAGGATGTTTCCTCCAGAGGCGGTGAATGCCTTGACTGCTTCCTGAAGCTCGACAGGGAACACGGAGTATTTCTGCATCTTTCCGCTTCCGACGGGAGTCGTCACCTGCTTGCCGCAGATGATGTCTGCGGTCCATGCCTGTCTTCTGAACGTGCTGTCGCTGCAGAACGCTTCATTGCTGCATGAGAAGAACGGATAGCCGGCCTTCATTACGGCTTTTCCATGTACAGATGGAAAGTCAAACGTGTTTCCTGCCACGATCTCGCCCGCATAATCTGAATGCGATGCTCCGAAGCCTGCATTGTCGTTCGTCACGTATTCCTTGTCGCGACGGAATTCGTACATGTCACCGATATAAGCGATGTCTCTGATGTAAGGCACGCCACTGTCAAGGCTGTTGTCGAAGCCTGCATATTCCGGAGTATCGAAGAATGCCGGTCCGCTGACTCTGTCGAAGTTGTTTACGATGAGCACCTTGTTATCAGTCTGTCCCCCTGCTGGCAATCCGATGCTGACAGTCTCTGACGGGAAACTTTTTCCTCCGTCGTTGAAGGCGGCGATACGGAAACTGTAGATATGACCAGGATTGATGGTCACTTCAGTAGAAAGACTGCCGCCTGCCTTTGTTATATCCGTCAGCACAACTCCGTTGTCGAACGCTCCGTCATCAATGCGTGTATAAAGAATGTACCCTTCCGGCTCTGCAGTCGGCTCGATAGGATCCGATGTCGGAGCCCAGCTGACCTTGGCCTTGATGTCTGAGGCAAATGATACGCCGATTGAACTGACAGGAAGCGGCTGTACTGAATATGGCACTCCATATCTGTTGCTCAGATACTTGAGCATGCCCTTGTACACCGATCTGCTGACACTGAATCGGAATGATGGATCCAGTCCGTACTTCATGTCTGCAAAGTTTTGATGAGCAAGGAGTTCAAGGAGCATAGCCGGCGCTGACGGAGTACGTGATTCACGATAGCTGCGGTCCCATATGTGGCGTCTGCTCCAGAGTGAGTCGTATTCATGACGCAGATCGTGTACGATCTGGCTCTGGATGATGTCTGCGTATTCCCTGCTGGTCATCCTGCTGTCCCCAGACGGAAGTGTCTGGCTTCCGTCTGAGCGGAGCGTGTATATCGCAAGCGTTCCTACGATCGAGTCGTTCGGTGTCACTCCGGCATCCGAATGGAAACCGAATGAAAGGTCTACCGGTATGCCCATGCCTTTCTTTTTCGGGTTCATGGACGAGCCTCTGCTGATCCACTCGACCCAGTCTCCGCGGGACATGAAGTCGTCGCGGTAGTCATCCTCAAGCTCGTTCTGACTGAAGATGTCCTTTGATACTCCGGCCCACTGGAGCCAATATTTCGCGCCCTCAGCGGAGCGTGGCATTCCGGATACCTCAGCCGGATATTCTGAATCCTTGCCTGTACGTGCGATGTTGCCCATGCCGCCTCCGAAACGTACCGCATCCGCACTGACGACGCTTCCTGAGGCATATCTGTATCCTTCAGGAGTCTCGTTGCTGAGGGTCACATATCCTTCAGAGCCCTCTGCAAACTCGAATGTCCCAAGATATATCCAGGTCCCCCCGCCCATGCTCTGGTCGACGGCAAAAGAACTTTCTCCTCCCATGTGATGGACCGTGTAGAGTGCCGATTTCGTGCTTTTCGGCAGGGTCTTGTATGAAACATATACGGCATATTCGCCCCTTTCAGGCATGTCAGGGCGCCAGGTCACTGTCGCCTTACCTTTTTTCCCTTCCTTGATGCACGCCGCTTCCCTTGCTGTTCCCGTGCCGAATGGGGTCTCTTCGTTGAAGTATACCGGCTTTAGTGCCGCAAAGCCGTTCTCTATATCTTTCCATCTGCCGGTTTCGCCGTATTCGGATTCTCCGTAATGCGGGTCGGCATTGTCATTGTCAACTATGATCTCATTCTTCTGTACGTCTCTTTCGCGTGGAAGAAGGACATATGCGCCGGCATTTTCAAGCATCGGAACGAGGAATGGGAGCACGAAGCTCTGCGTGAACATGTCCTCGACTGTCTGGAACATGCACGGCCTCTGCCACTGCCAGCGGTCGGCCGTAGCATCGTAGTAGTATCCGTGACTCTGCCAGAGGGCTATGTGCCTGCCTTCCAGACCTTTGCTGAAACTGAGACCTCCTATAGGCATCACAATGGTCCTGTCGGACGGACTGTTTATCCTATGCTTGGAATCCGAAGGATGACCGCTGAATCCCAGATGGGGAGTCTCCAGTTTCTCGTGAGTGATCTTTTTGGTATATATCTCTCCAAGGCTGTATCTGCGATACTTTTCAGGGAAGAGACTTTTCAATGTCGAGCGGAACCATCTTGTATCTCCTTCGTGCCATGGATAGTCTCCGAGAGATTCCGTGAAATAGAAGTCCAGTGTGGATCCTCTCTTCATTACGGCCTGCAGCTTGAGGACGCCTTTGACGCTGTTGTATTCCTGTATGCGTACCGCAAGGCTGTCACAGACAGGCTTGAAGTCCTTTACGATAGCACTTTGAGCATCAGCAGCAACGTTGAAGATAAGTATCAGCTGTAATATTGTGAATAGTCTTTTCATCTGTTTCCGGTTCTTGTTGTGAAGATGAGGTACAAGGCCGCCAGAAGTGTACCCGTTCCGAGTCCGGTAAGGTCTGCAAGGAAATCTCCGATTTCGTATGCCCTGTATCCGGTCTGTGCCTGAATCACTTCAGTACCATAGGCTGTCCCGGCACCGACAATGAACAGTATCGCTATGACAGCCAGCCCTTTGGGAAGACTGCATCCCTTATGTACGAATGACAGCCCGGAAAGGATCGTGAACGGCAGGAACATGAGGAAATGAGCCACCTTGTCGAGCGGAATCCCGAAGAATGTCCTTTCAACCTGCGGCAGGTCGTCAGGCTTCATGAAGCAGAGTATGCAGACTGCCAGTATGTACAGGCAGAACAGTACCATCGATATTTTCTTTATGTTGACCTGTTCCATCATAAAGCCTGCATGTCATGAAGTTTCCTGTAGTATCCGTTAAGTGCTATGAGCTCCTCATGGCGTCCTCTTTCGACGATTTTGCCTTCGTGCATCACGCAGATCTCATCGGCGTTCCTGATTGTAGACAGGCGGTGTGCGATGACGATTGTCGTTCTGGTCGATGTCAGTCTGTCAAGGGCTTCCTGAACTATCTTTTCCGATTCTGTATCCAGGGCTGACGTCGCCTCGTCGAGGATGAGGATAGGAGGATTCTTGAGGATGGCACGGGCGATGCTTATCCTCTGTCTCTGTCCTCCGGAGAGCTTGCCTCCGCGGTCTCCGATGTTTGTCATGTAGCCTTCTTCCTTCTCCATGATGAAGTCGTGGGCATTCGCTATCTTTGCGGCAGCTATGACCTGTTCCATTGTCGCTCCTTCCACTCCGAAGGCTATGTTGTTGAATATCGTGTCGTTGAAGAGGATGGCTTCCTGGTTCACGTTGCCGATGAGGCTTCTGAGATCCTTGACACGGAAGTCGCGGATGTCAGTGCCGTCGAGGGTGATGGATCCGCCGCAGACGTCATAATACCTCGGTATAAGGTCCGCAAGAGTGGACTTTCCCGAACCGGACTGTCCTACGAGAGCGACGGTCTTTCCTTTAGGTATCGTGAGGTCTATGTCCTTGAGCACCTCCTTGCCTTCCTCATAGCTGAAGTTGACTCCCTTGAACAGGATCCGGTCGTTGAAGCCGTCGAGTACTGCAGGCTCGGCCGGCTCCTTAATGTCGTTTTCAGCCAGCATGATCTTGTCTACTCGTTCCATGGATGCAAGTCCCTTCGGGATGTTGTAGCTTGCCTTTGAGAACTCCTTCAGAGGAGCAAGGACGCTGTAGAGGATGGTCATGTAGAATATGAATGTAGGAGCATCGATAGGAGCCTTGTTGCTGAGGATGAGCGTACCTCCGAACCACAGCACGATCATTATCATCACAGAACCGAGGAATTCGCTTACCGGATGGGCTGAAGCCTGTCTGATGGCTACTCTTCCTGCAGCCTTTCTGTACTGGTTCGCTGTGTTCGCGAATCTTTCCTTCATCTTGTCCTCCGCGATGAAGGCCTTGATGATGCGAAGTCCGCCCAAGGTCTCGTCAAGCTGTGCCATGGTCTCGCTCCATTTCTCCTGCGCTTCAAGTGACCGTCTCTTGAGTTTCTTTCCGATGGCGCTCATTCCCCATGCCATTATCGGTACTACGGTGACTGTGAAGAGAGTGAGCTCCCAACTCAGGTAAATCAGCGCAAAGAAATAGCAGAAAATGAGTATCGGGTTCTTGATCAGCATATCGAGCGAGCTTACGATCGACACCTCGATTTCAGTGACATCGCCGCTCATCCTTGCGATTATGTCTCCTTTCTTCTGCTTCGAGAAGAATCCCATAGGAAGACTGAGGAGCTTGTTATATACCATGATGCGTATGTCGCGCACGATGCCTGTTCTCAAAGGGATCATGACGGCCGACGATGCGAAGTAGCAGCTTGTCTTGATCAGCACGAGAAGACCGAATACGAGGCCGAGGATAAGGAGAGCCTTCGAGCCGCCCCACACCTCGACGATCTGGCTGACGTAATAGTAGAAATTGTTCATCAGCTGATCCTTGGTCGGCATGCCGTCCCACGGCATGAATTCGTATACCGTCGTATCCATCTTGAACAGGATGTTCAGGATCGGAATCAGCAGTGCGAACGAGAAAATGTTGAATATGGCTGACAGCAGGTTCAGTACGAGCGAACCTGCGAGATATTTCTTATATGGAGCGGCAAAGCGCTTGAGTACTCTCCAGAATGCCTTCATCAGTTGTCTGCATGTTGGTTAAACGTGCAAATATACTGAATATTCGGATAAAAAGGAATAAAGGACTATGTCCTTAGAGCATTTTCTCCAACCAATGGTACATAAGCCAGATCCTCTTGCGGAAAACCTCCATGTTCAAGGTCTCTACGGTGTCTCTGTCCTTGTTGTTGTTCATTGTGATGCCTGACGTGAAAAGTACGGCAGGAATGCGGTTGTCCACAAAAACCTTCTGGTCAGAGAGACGGTAGAATATATTTGTGAAGTTCTCGCTTCCATAATAATCGAGCGCGATGTCGAGATTGATGCCGTTTTCAGTGTTGCATGACGCAAGCAGATTCCTGTCAGATCTTTTAAGTGACTGGGTACCAAGCATTATCAGATAGTCCTCCCTGTCTTCGTGAACAGGGGCCAGGGTACTTCCTATCTGGTCGATGTTTACCATCAGCGCGATCTTTTCCTTTGTTATCTCTTCCCCGGTCAGAGGGTTGCGCAGACTGCCGTACTCCAGCATGTCCCAGAGCGATTGCGAACCTTTCATGTCAAGCTCCTTGGCGTCAAAAGCCACGAAGATGATGTTGCTTCCCAGAATCTTTCCCATCTTCCTCATCTGACCGAACATATCGGCGAGAGTCGCCATTGCCACGACACCGGAAGCATTGGCATCTGCACCGGGATACATCTTGCCACCAAGGGTGCCGAGGTGGTCATAATGCGCACCTACGATGATATATCTGTCGCAAGGGATCGTCCTGGCGGACGGCAGCAGGCCGATGACGTTCCTGCCATAGGTCCTTCCTTCTACGTGGAAATGTCTGAACCATGAATTGCCGAAAGGGATCATACCGGCATCTTCAAACTGCCTCTGGACCCACATCGCCGCTTCTGAGTGTCCGCGCGTTCTGAGGCCTCGACCCTGACAGAGGGTGTCCGCGAGGAATGAAACCTTTATCTCAAGTCTGTCTTCAAGTACGCTATCCTTCGCTTTCTGTCTTTCCGTGACCCATGCGTCCTGAGCAGCTGCGCTGAAGCCGATGAACAATGAAATGCAGGCTGCTAATACAGCCTTGAATGAAAAAAAAGAGTTTTTTGTCTTCATGCGCGCGATAAATGTCTATATTTGTAGTTTGGCTCAAGTATGCTTGTGCGATACGAACTGCCAAAATTAGTAAAAATCAGCAATAACTGGAAATAAAAAACGTATTTATGCATAAAGTCTTGAGATGGGTGGTAGCGGTAGTCCTGCTGATGGCGGGAGTGCAGGATCTTTGTGCACAATATGACAAGGATGCGTTCTTCATGCGCGGACGCCGTTCCCTTGCCGAGGGTAAATTCGCCCAGGCGATAGAGAATTTCAATGTCCTGGCCCAACTCGATACATCTGACCATTGGACATTCTTCTTCCGCGGGATCGCAAAGTACAATCTCGGAGACCTCAGAGGTGCAAGGCAGGATTTTGACAGGTCGGTCCGCATAAATCCGGTCTTCACTTCAGGATATCATTACAGGGGCATTACGGAAAGCCGTTTCGGGGATTACGAAGCCGCACTGTCCGACCTGCAGAAGGCTATCGACCTGCGTCCGGACGTCGGTATATATTTCAGCCGCGGAGTAACTTATTTCCTTGCACAGCAGTTCGAAAACGCAGTCAAGGATTTCGACAGGTATATAAGGAAGGAGCCTAAGGACCCGTCTGCATATCTGAACAGGGGCGCAAGCTATCTCTTTCTTGGGGATACGCTCAAGGCCGTTTCGGACTACAACAAGGCCATCCGTCTCGACCGCTTCGATCCGGAGGGATACATCAGAAGGGGACGTCTCTATGCTTCGCAGAAGAAGCATGAACTGGCGATTGCTGACATGGACAAAGCTATAGAACTGGATTCGTCCAATACATTCGCATATTTCAACAGGGCTATAATGTACTATGAGCAGCAGCGCTATCAGGATGCCATGAGCGACTTGAACAGGGTACTGAAGGATGAGCCCGGTAATGCACTTACTCTGTATAACCGAGGTCTGATCAGTGCGCAGCTGGGTGCGTATGAAGATGCTCTGGATGATATGGACAGGGTACTGAACATAAATCCTGAGAATGTCCTCGCTTATTTCAACAGGGCGGCCGTCTTTATCGAGATGGGGCTCTATCAGAATGCGCTCGAAGACTATGACAAGGCTATCGAACTGTATCCGGATTTTGCGAAGGCTTATATGAACCGGGCCTATGTCAAGAATCTCCTGGGCCAGCACAAATCGTCGAAACAGGATTATGACACGGCTCAGAAGAAGGTTCAGGAGTATCGTGCCAAGAATGCAACTGATGCTGAGTCTTTTGCCGATACGACCAAGAAATACAGTTCGCTTCTGTCGCTTGATGCGGAGTTCGCAAAGAAGGATTTCAATGACGAACTTCTCCAGCACCGCGACATTGACATCAGACTGAGGCCTCTGTACCGCTTTGTGCTTACAGGCAAGAAGGATGATACCAACTATGCCTTGACTCATGGATACGAGAATCCTCTTGTAGGACGTTTCATCAGCAGTCTCCCTATAGGAGTCGAGATACTGAATTCGGAATCGCATCCGGATCAGAAGACGCTGGATGCCGTAGAGTCGGCAGCTTATGATTCGGACCAGCCTGATGCTCAGGAACTTTTCCTCAGGGCTTTGTATGAATACGCAGGAAAGCAGTTCAATTCGTCTCTGAATTATTATGGAAAGGCTGTGGACGAAGCCGCAGGAGAGTCAGGTATCCCTCATCTGTATGAAGCCTTCTACAGCATGAACAGAGGAGTCCTTCGCGCTGAAATGATCGAGTTCATATCATCGATAGAGAGCAATGTACAGGTGCTGTCTATGGACGATACCGGCGCTACGAGAGCCCGCGTAAAGGATCAGGTGACCCACCATTATGATTATACCGATGCCATAGACGACATGAAGGCAGCAGCGGACATCGTGCCGGATCTTCCGTATCTGTACTACAATCTCGGAAATCTCTATTGCCTGTCGTCAGAGCATATCAACTCAATAGAAAACTATACTAAAGCCATAGAACTGTATCCATACATGGGGGATGCGTACTTCAATCGAGGATTGGTACTTATCTACCTGAAAGACAGAGAAAAAGGTTGTATCGATCTGTCGCGTGCAGGCGAGCTCGGCGTGCAGGATGCTTATGGCGTGATAAAGAAATATTGTGAAGATGAAAAATAGAAAAGCTGTCATATTCGACATGGGAGGAGTACTTGTCGACCTCGATATCGAGGGCTGCAAGGCTGCCTTCAAGTCTTATCTTGGATACTACAACATCGACAACATCATAGATGCGTGCCACCAGAAGGGCATCTATGGGGAACTTGAGGAAGGTACTCTTTCTGCAGAGGAGTTCCGCCGTATCGTGCTTTCGGAGTCACGGCCGGATTCGCGCCCTGAGCTTGTGGATGAGGCGATGTGGAACATCCTTGTCGGAATAGCGCCGTACAAGGTCACGATGCTCAGGCGTCTGGCTGAATCGTATGACCTCTACCTTCTGAGCAACAACAATCCTATCTGCATGCCTCATTCGACAAGGATATTTGCGGATGCCGGAATACCGTTGGACCGTATCTTCAGGAAATGTTTCCTTTCATATGAGGTTAAGGCGCTCAAGCCGTCTGAAAGGTTCTATAAGACAGTCA
Organism: Bacteroidales bacterium; assembly: GCA_017937885.1. Taxonomy (GTDB): domain Bacteria; phylum Bacteroidota; class Bacteroidia; order Bacteroidales; family UBA932; genus Cryptobacteroides. Next base: position 10,638 of record JAGBCS010000011.1, on the reverse strand, counting down.
TTGAAGAAATCGGCATACCGTCGGAGGATATGCTCTTCATCGATGATTCGCAGAAGAATGTCGACGGTGCTGTCGCTGCCGGACTCCCTGCCGTATATTATGAGCCAGGAACTGATCTGTGCAGCCTTCTTGCAGAAGCCCTGAATGATCCGTCGATAAAGATGGAGGGCGTAAACTGATGGTAAAGTTCATGAGCCTGTCCAGCGGAAGCTGCGGGAACTGCTATTATCTGGGTACAGAGCATAGCGGAATCATCATTGATGCAGGAGTGAGCCTTCGCCGTCTCAAGAAGGTTCTGCAGGAGTACGACCTTACGCCGGACTCGTTTACAGCAGTTCTTGTGACGCATGACCATCTGGACCATATCCGTCATCTGGGATCCTTCTGCAAGCGTCTCAGCAAGCCGGTATATACAGCCGAAACGATTCATAAGGCTCTTGCGCGCCATACCTTCACGGCTCCGACGATAGGACCATGCCGTCGCGTACTTGCCGAAGGGGAATGGAATGAAGTGGCGGGAATGAAGGTGCGTTACTTTGTAGTTCCGCATGATGCGACCCAGACAGTCGGTTATGCGATAGATGTGGAAGGCCATAAGTTCGTGATAATGACGGATATAGGCCGAATGACAGATGAGGCTGTCGAGTTTGCCCGTCAGGCTGATACGGTAGTCGTTGAGTCGAATTATGACATGGATATGCTGATGGGAGGCCCATATACATATGAATTGAAAATGCGTATCGTACAGGGCTGCGGCCACCTCAGCAATGACGAATGCGCAAGCGCGATCCGCCGTTTCTGGCACCCCGGTCTTCGCAATATCTTCCTGTGTCATCTGAGCGAGAACAACAATACCCATGACCTGGCGTACAGGTCAGCGGCAGCTGCGTTGCAGGAGATAGGTGTGGAAAAGGGGAGTGTGGCGTTGCGATGTCTTCCACGACAATATCCGTCGCAGATGTTCACCCTTTAGACTCTTCAGAAATGAAGGGTCTTTCTTTTTCCAGGCCTGACAAGACACTCGATCATCTCTCCTGTTTCCGGATTCCGGATCAGTATAGCGTCTGGTTCATGGCCTCCGGTGACAGTCATCTCTACAAGTTTTCCCTCGTTCCATTTCAAGTCAACAGCAGCTCCTCCGCGTACCTTGAATCCCTTGAGCTCTCCTTCCGGCCATTCCGAAGGCAGGGCCGGAAGAGGATTGATATAGCCGTTCTGGCTCTGCAGAAGCATCTCTCCGATACCTGCTGCTCCGCCGAAGTTTCCGTCGATCTGGAACGGAGGGTGCGAGCAGAACAGGTTCGGATAGGTACCGCTGACATGCCAGCTTGCCTTGCCGTTTTCGCATGCAGGGTACAGCAGGCTTCTCAGCAGCTTGAGAGCGCGGTCTCCGTCGCCGAGGCGTGCCCAGAAGTTCAGCTTCCATGCCCGGCTCCAGCCGGTAGCTTCATCGCCTCGTCTGTTGAGGGTGACACGGCATGCTTCAGCGAGTTCAGGTGTCTCCTGCGGTGAAATCTGACTGCCCGGATGCAGGCCGTACAGATGAGATACGTGGCGGTGGTGTATGTCGACCTCTTCGTAGTCTTCGAGCCATTCCATGAGATATCCTTTGTCGCTTATCCTGTCCGGTGCAATGCGGCGTATGGCTTTGTCAATCGCATTTACAGCAGCTGTATCGCTGATTGCGATACCTGCCTGCTCCAATGCCCATGATGCCCTCAATGTGTTGAGGAACAGTTCCCTGATCAGCTGGTTATCCATGGTAGGTCCCATGCATATACTGACTTCCTTGCCGTCGCAGTAGAAGGTGTTTTCCGGAGAAGAGGTCGGCGCGGTCATCAGATATCCTGTTTTAGGATCTTCGATCATTGTAGAAAGGAAGAATCTTGATGCTCCGACAAGAGCAGGGTATACTCTTTCGAGATATCCGATATCCTTGGTGTATGCGTAATGTTCCCAAAGATGCGCGCAGAGCCATGCACCTCCCGTGTTGGTAGCTCCCCATGAAGGATGCTCGCCAGGTGCAGTAAAGTTCCAGACATTCGTCATCATATGCTGTACCCATCCTTCCGCATCCGGACCATAGAAGTCCTTCGCGGTCTTCTCTCCACTAGGTATCATCCTGAGTACCAGTTCGGTAAGCGGGAGATGAAGCTCGCTGAGGTTGCCCTGCTCCGCTATCCAATGGTTCATCTGTACGTTGATGTTGGTGTGGTAGTCACCGTTCCAAGGAGTCTGGTATGTGTTTGCCCAAAGACCCTGGAGATTAGGAGGCAGACTGCCTTTCCGGGTGCTGCCGATCAGAAGATAACGGCCGTAATTGTAGTAAAGGGCGGCAAGAGCATTGTCATGCGCCCCTTCAGCGTATTTTACGAGACGCTCGTCTGTAGGAAGTTCTGCAGAAGGCGCATCATTCTTTATGCTCAGCTGCGCTCTGTAATAGAGCTCCTGGTGATCCTTAACGTTATTCCTGTACATCTTTTCCATCCTGCGGCCGCCGGCACCTTCTGTTGCTGCCGTCAGCTTTTCGGCCGCAACCTTTTCGTATCTGTCCCCTTCGAAAAAGCTGGTTGCCGCAGAGATGACGATCCATGCCTTGTCTGCATTCCTTACTGCAGGACCTTCCACTTCCGCATCCCTTCCTTCTGCCATCAGCTTCGCAAATGCCGCAAATCTGACTCCGGGACATTCTGCGCCGCTGTCAAGCTCTCCATGCATCTTGATCAATCCGTCTTCGATCAGCGCTGTCTCGGCACGTTCCGCTCTACTTAATGCGATGTCGAAACTGACCTGTCCCTTTCCTGAAGCTCCGATCTCGACGATCATCACATCCGCTTCTCTGGCTACATAATATTTTCTTGTATGAGTGGTACCTTCCTGCGTGTATTCCGTCATCGAGCATGCAGTGCGCAGATCCAGATGCCTCGTATAGTCGGTTGGTTTGCAATTATTTATATCTAAGTACGTTATCGTAAGATCACCAAGAGTCTGATAGCCTCCGTATGTACCTCCGTCAGATGGCTTGTGCGGCACAAAGCGCTCATACATCAGAGCCTGGGCTTCTGCATTCTTTCCCTGCAGGAGAAACTCCCTTATCTCGGGCAGACTTCTGGCGGCGTCAGGATTGGCATAGTCTGCCTCGCTTCCGCTCCACATCGAGATTTCGTTGAGGACGATCTTTTCCTGGCAGATGCCGCCGTCCGGCATCATTCCGAGCCTTCCGTTGCCGAGCGGGAGGGTTTCTTCCCAAAGATCTGCCGGTTCGTCGTAATGCAGTACATGCTCAGGGTCAAAAGGATATGTCTCGGCAGGAGTGCATGATGAAATGATGAGTCCGGCAAATGCCGCAAGGGATTGTGCAATGCGCTTCATGAGTTCGGGTCTTTTGTGAAAATCACTCCAAATATACGAAGATTTTTCTATCTTTGTAAATTGTATAAAAATGCGGAATATGTTACCGAAGTTTTTGAGAAAAAAGCATGAAAGGAAACCGTCGATAAAAAGGAAGCTCTTTATGAGTCTCGGTTCGCTCGCTATGATCCTCCTGCTGTCCAGTGTCATTTCGATCGTCGAATACCGCAGGATGAGTTCTTATGTATCGGATCTTATTGCTTCCAACATACATAGTATCAATCTGTCTCAGCGCCTTGCAGACATCACTGAAGAGTATAACCATCAGATGCTTGCTGTAGTGGTGCAGAATGACATATCGCTGATGCCGGAATTCAACATCAAGTACTTCAATGCCCAGGCTGACTCGCTGAAGAATTCCTTCACCAAGCAGACGGCTCTTCCGATGGTCGATACCGTGTCCACTTCTTTCAACAAGTTCATGACGACTTCCCTCAAGTTCGACGAGGTCTTCCTTGCCGACAGTGTCGATACAGGTGAGTGGTTCTTCGGTACTCTCCAGCCATGCTACAATGCCTTCCGTGAGGATATGGCCGTGCTGAACGAAATGATCCACGACGAACTCAGGACGAATTCCGCGGATTTCGATGCAGGCTTTTATCGAAGCATCATCCCGGGCGTGGTGTCAGTCGGTGCGGGTATCCTTCTGGTCATCCTTCTGTTGTATTTCACAATGGCTTATTATGTAAACCCTATCTATAAGATATCAGCCGGGATAGACAATTACCGCATATCATCCCGCCGTTACAGCTATACCTTCGACGGAGATGATCAGCTCGCGAATATCAGCAACGGAGTATCCGAGCTTGTGGAGGAGAATCTGGAACTGAAGAGACGTGTAAAGTCCCTCAGGGATGACAGGGAGAAGATCCTTAAGACCATAGCAGAGGAAGACGCCCTGAAATGAATGTAAAAGCCATATCGACCAATGTAGGAAAGGCGCTTCTGGTAAGTGCCCTCTTCATGTTCCTGTCCATTATCGTTTCGATAGTGAACGGCCGTGATTCCGCATTCGGCCCGCTGACCATCAGCTGCATCATAACCTTGATTGTGGGAGCCTTCCCATTCATCTTCGTGCGCAGGAGCCAGCCGCTGTCGCTTCAGGACGGATTTCTGACCATTGTCCTGTCGTGGCTCCTTTCCTTCATATTCGGAATGCTGCCATATGTGCTTTGGGGAGGTGAGTTTACGCTTATGAACGCCTGGTTCGAGAGTGTGTCCGGATATACGACGACTGGTTCGACGATTCTCAACGACATCGAAGCGCTTCCGAAGAGCCTTCTGTTCTGGCGTTCTTCGACCCATTATATCGGTGGATTGGGAGTCGTGGTCTTCCTGCTGCTTGTCATGCCTGATGCCAGCCCTTATCGTCTGAAACTGACCAATATGGAGCTATCTTCCCTTTCCAAGGAGGGATACAGATACAAATCAAGCAAGACCATATATATCATTACGATGGTATATGTCATTCTGACTGTCGTCATTTTCTTGTCATTGTGGCTTGCCGGCATGACACCTTTCGATGCGTTGAACCATGCATTCAGCATTGCGGCAACGGGAGGATTCAGTACCCGGAATCTCTCTATAGGCTACTATGGCTCCGATCTGATCAATCTCCTCGTGATGTTTTTCATGGCTATTTCTGCGCTGCATTTCGGCCTGCTTTACTCTGTGTTTGTCTCGCGTTCGATCAAGCCTCTGAACAACACGGTCGTGAAGTATTATTTCGGCTCGATGGCTGTGATGGCCTTTTTCGTCATGATCTCTTTGAAGCTTCAGGGAGGATATGAATCCTGGGGAAGGGCTTTGATGGATTCGTCTTTCACGGTAGTCAGTTACATGACGACTGCCGGTTTTGCAATATGCGACAATTCGTTGTGGCCTTGGTTTGCAGGCATCGTGCTGCTGTTCGCGTCGTTCCAGTGCGGCTGCTCGGGATCGACGACGGGAGGTATAAAGGTGGACAGGGTGATCATTGCCTTCAAGGCCATAGCCAATGATGTCAAGCGCAGGATGCATCCTTCTTTGGTAACTCAGGTGCGCCTCAGCGGACACCATCTGCCGGACAGCACGGTTCATTCTGTCATGCTGTATATCGTCGTCTATTTCGTCGTCATCTTCATTTCGATTATAGGCGTGCTGATGTGCGGGGCTGATGTCTCGGAGGCTGTATCAGGTGTCATAGCTTCTGTCGGAAGTGTCGGTCCGGGACTTTCGGAAGTCGGGTGTATGGACAATTATTCCGCTCAACCTATGATGGCGAAGTTCATATATTCCGTGGACATGTTCCTCGGCCGTGTCGAGATCTTTCCGGTACTTATCGTGATTTCACTTATATTCAAGCGTGAGAGATAATGGGGCGCAGCGACTTTCTCTATTCCGGGTTTCTTTCGCATCTGCATCATGATCCGACGCCTTGCCAGGATTCTCTTCTGCGCAAAGTGGCTGATTTCGTGTCGTCTGATGAAGACGATATAATGATTGTGAACGGATATGCCGGAACAGGAAAGACAACAGCTGTTTCGGCAGTCATATCTGTAATGAAGCAATACGGTACAAAGTGCGTGCTTCTAGCTCCTACAGGACGTGCAGCCAAGGTACTTTCGTCATATGCCGGCCAGCCTGCCTATACGATACACAAACATATCTACAGACAGAAATCTGTAGGAGGAGACGGATTCGGCCAGTTCACGTTGGCTCCTAACAAGGATAAAGAGACACTTTTTGTTGTCGACGAGGTCTCTCTTATTGGCATTGATGCCGGTCAGCAGCAGTCTTCGACAGCCTTCGGATCTGGTAATCTGCTTGAAGACCTGATCACTTTCGTCCGTTCTGGAGTAGAGTGCAAGGTCATTATGATCGGGGATTCCGCCCAGCTTTCTCCGATAGGCCTGGATGCTTCGCCTGCTCTGTCGAAGGACTATATGGCAATGATGGGAGGGACGGTGTTTGCAGAGATGACGACGGTGGTCCGCCAGCAGAAGGAATCGGGAATATTGTACAATGCAACCTTGATAAGACAGCTTCTGACGGAACTTGAATATGGCCCGGGGGTGATGGATCTGTGTGACCTGGGACTTGAAGTTTCCCCATTTGATGATGTAGAGAGGATAGGCGGGGGAGAACTGATCGAGAAGATATCAGATGCTTATGCGCGTTACGGTGAGGATGAGACAGTTATCTTGTGTCGTTCGAACCGTCGGGCAATCAAGTACAATCTTGGTGTCCGCTCGACTGTTCAGTTCAAGGAGGAAAGGCTGGTCCGTGACGACAAGCTTATGATAGTGAAGAACTGCTACCAGTTCGTCGAGAATATCAAGGATATGGACTATATTGCCAATGGTGATATAGCGAAGCTTATAAAGATATCGAAGTACGAGGAAAGATACGGACTGCATTTCGCAGAGGCGAGGATCTCCTTCCCGGACTATGACGATCAGGAGATTGTGGCAAAGGTCATATTGGACACATTGGAATCCGAAAGCGCCTCGCTTACATATGAACAGTCGAATCTTCTGTATCAGGGTGTGAATGAGGACTATAGCCATATAACGACGAAGAAGAAGAGGTATGAGGCTGTTCGAGAGGACAAGTATTACAATGCGTTGCAGCTGAAGTATGCCAATGCGGTTACATGCCACAAGTCCCAGGGAGGTCAGTGGAAGTGCGTCTTCATCGACAATCCGTTCTGGCAGGAGGAACTGACTCAGGATGACCTGACTCAGGATGACCTGAAGTGGCTGTATACGGCCATGACGCGAGCGACTGAAAAAGTCTATCTTGTCAACTTCAAGGATGAATTGTTTGAATCAGCGCCGTAGGCAGGGTGGTTTCCTGTGACATGCCACCCACGGCTAGGGGGTGCGTGAAGCCGCGAAAGCGGCGGCCGCGGGGGTCATCAGAAACCACCCTGTCTACGGCGCTGATGAGAGTAAAGAATAATATATATATAATAAATAGGTATATGAAGAAATTATTGAGTTTTGTATTTATGCTGAGCCTTGCAGCCGGCGCTGCTGCTCAGGAATTCAATCCTGTGCCAAGGGCATGGAAATGGATCAGTCCGAAGGAAGTGATCTTCACTTATGACGGAACGTATGCTGACGAGGCAGCCTTTGTTGTGGACGCCCGTTCCGGTAAGACCCGCGGGGGAGTATCGGCTCCTGAGAAGTATTCAGACTTCCCGGTGCAGCCTGCAGGAGCTGTGAACATGACTTATTCTCCAGACTCGACTAAGATCGCCTTCACGCGCTCAAACGACCTTTATGTGATCGATATCGCTTCAGGTAAGGAAACCCGTCTTACCCATGACGGTACCGACCTCATCCTGAACGGATATGCCTCTTGGGTATACTATGAGGAAATCCTCGGAAGACCTTCGAAATATAAGGCCTTCTGGTGGTCTCCTGACAGCAGGAAGATCGGTTTCTATCGCTTCGACAATACTGAAGTTCCGCTTTTCCCTATCTACTCGCCTTATGAGAACCCGTCAGCAGCAGCACTTCGTGGGGTAAGTCCTACAGTGACTGACCTCGGTCTTGGTGGCGCAGTAAGCGAAACACGCTATCCGAAGGCAGGACAGACCAATCCTGAAGTCCGTATCGGAATTGTGGATGCTGATGGAAATGGTGAGATCGTATGGGCAGACTTCAATGAGCAGGAGGACCAGTATTTCGGCACACCTTTCTGGGGCCCGGACAGCAAGGAGTTCTTCATCGCACGCATGCCGCGTATTCAGAATACCATTGACCTCTACAGCGTGAATGTTGAGGATGGATCGAAGAAGCATGTCTACAACGAGACGTACAAGACCTGGCTGAACTGGTTCGCTGGCGTCATCTTCACAGATAAGGGCCTTTACATGGCCCGTGAGTTCGAGACCGGATGGCAGCAGATATATTTCCTCTCTTATGACGGCAAGGACTTCCGCCGCCTCACTGACGGAACAAACTGGACTATAGAGCTTGTACGTGTCGACGAGAAGAAGGGCGACGTATATTTCACTGCAAAACGAGACGCAACCGTGCGTCAGGCTTTGTATAAGGTAAATGCGAAGGGCGTAATTACTGCGCTTACAGATCCTGCATACAATGTTACAGGAGTGAAGTTCTCTCCTGACGGAAAGTATTTTGCAGCCTCATATTCAAATGTCACGACTCCTACACGTGTAGCCGTGTTCTCTGCAGATGGAAAGAAAGGACTTGAAGGAAATATCGTTGCCGATATGAAAGGTCCTGATTACGATGCATCGAAGTATGCTCTCGGCGAACTGGTCTACATGACGACGAAGGACGGCTTCACGCTTCCGGGAATGATTGTATATCCGAAGGATTTCGATCCTGCGAAGAAATATCCGGTGCATGTCGATATCTATGGTGGCCCTGACATGCCTCTTGTCGCAGACCGTTGGATTACTCCAAATCCGATTAACCAGTGGTGGTCAGACAACGGCATTATCCAGATCACCGTCGACAACCGTGCTGGTGGACATTGCGGACGTACCGGCCTTGATATGATCTACAAGCAGCTGACATACTGGGAGGTGATCGACTTCTGCGAATGGGCGGACTGGCTTATGGAGAAACCTTATGTGCAGGACGAGAAGATCGGAGTGCAGGGATTCTCATATGGTGGTACGATGACCTGCAAGCTTCTTATGATGGCTCCAGACAAATATCATTACGGTATTGCTGGCGGTGGTGTAAACAAATGGGATCTCTACGACTCGCATTATACAGAGCGTTATATGGAGACTCCTCAGCTTAATGCCGAAGGGTATGTGACCTCAAGCGTTCTCCCATATGTCGACGGTTATCCGACAGAGTACAATGCCGAGAGCTGCAGTGCTGTAGAGCCTGTGATGCTCAAGCTTACTCATGGTACTACAGATGACAATGTACATTTCCAGAATATGCTCATGCTTGTCGACGAACTCCACAAGTGCGGCAAGAAGTTCGAGTTCATGATCTATCCTGACGGAATGCACGGATATCGCGGCTACCAGGGACAGCATTTCCAGGAAGCCAACAACACATTCTGGAAGAAGTATCTCCTTGAGAAATAACTCTCAAGGATCATATGAAAAGAACAAGGCCTCGGAAATTTCCGAGGCCTTGCTTATTGTGTCTTATCTGATTTCAGATTAGAGCTTTGGACCAGCTGCTACGAGAGACTTGCCGAGGTCGTTGCCTGTGAACTTAGCGAAGTTCTTGATGAAACGTCCTGCGAGATCCTTAGCCTTCTCCTCCCACTGGCATGCGCACTCGTAAGTGTCACGTGGGTCGAGGATAGCCGGGTCAACTCCTGGGAGTTCTGTAGGAACCACGAAGTCGAAGTAAGGGATAGTCTTGGTAGGAGCCTTGTCGATAGAACCGTCGAGGATAGCGTCGATGATTCCTCTTGTATCCTTGATAGAGATACGCTTTCCTGTACCGTTCCATCCTGTGTTCACGAGGTATGCCTTGGCACCGACCTTCTCCATTCTCTTCACGAGCTCCTCACCGTACTTGGTTGGGTGGAGTGAAAGGAATGCAGCACCGAAGCAAGCTGAGAATGTAGGAGTTGGCTCAGTGATGCCACGCTCTGTACCTGCAAGCTTAGCGGTGAAACCTGAGAGGAAGTAGTACTGAGTCTGCTCAGGAGTAAGGATAGATACTGGAGGGAGAACTCCGAATGCGTCAGCTGAAAGGAAGATGACCTGCTGAGCGTGAGGACCCTTTGAAGGAACAGCGATGTTCTCGATGTGGTTGATAGGGTAAGATACACGAGTGTTCTCTGTAACGCTCTTGTCTGCGAAATCGATCTTGCCGTTTGCGTCTACAGTTACGTTCTCGAGGAGAGCGTCGCGGCGGATTGCCTTGTAGATGTCTGGCTCTGAAACTGGATCGAGGTTGATTACCTTAGCGTAGCAACCGCCTTCGTAGTTGAATACGCCCTCGTCGTCCCAACCGTGCTCGTCGTCACCGATGAGGAGACGCTTAGGGTCAGTTGAAAGGGTAGTCTTACCTGTTCCTGAAAGACCGAAGAAGATTGCAGTGCTTGTGCCTTCCATGTTGGTGTTGGCAGAGCAGTGCATTGAAGCGATGCCCTTGAGAGGGTTGTAGTAGTTCATGAGTGAGAAGATACCCTTCTTCATCTCACCGCCGTACCATGTGTTGAGGATAACCTGCTCGTTGCTCTTGAGGTTGAATACTGTAGCAGTCTCAGAGTTGAGTCCGAGCTCCTTAT
>JAGBCS010000084.1 GCA_017937885.1 Bacteroidales bacterium | reverse complement strand
TGGCTCGGAGCCAACAACTACCCGCTTCCTTTCGACAAGGAATACAAGCCTAAGAACGTATACCGCGTCATCAAGAACTTCAACCCTGCTCTTGACAATGCAGAGATCATCGAAGACTTCAGGCCATCGGTAATGAACCAGCCTGGCAAGGAGTATCCTATGGTGAACTCTCAGGGTTATGCACGTTTCCGCGTAGAGGCCCCTCAGGCAAGATCGGTGATCGTCAGCCTCGGACTCGGCGGTCAGGGCGGAACAGTCCTCCATAAGAACGCTGAAGGCGTATGGGAAGGAACCACAGGCGGCCCTATGGACGAGGGATTCCACTACTACCACCTCACAATCGACGGCGGAGTCGTGAACGATCCGGGCGCAAAGAACTACTACGGTTCAGTACGTTGGGAGAGCGGTATCGAGATTCCGGCACATGATCAGGACTTCTACCAGGTAAAGAATGACGTGCCTCACGGCCAGGTAGTTCAGGTCCTCTTCCCTTCTCCAAGCACAGACACTACACGTCGCGCGTTCGTATATCTCCCTCCTCAGTATGACGGAAAGAAGAAGTTCCCTGTTCTATATCTCCAGCACGGTTGGGGTGAGGACGAGACCGCATGGAGCCGCCAGGGCCACGCAAACCTCATCATGGACAACATGATCGCAGCCGGCGAGTGCGAGCCGTTCATCATCGTCATGACATACGGAATGACAAACGAGATCAAGTTCGGCGGATTGAGGAACTTCGACTACAAGCAGTTCGAGACAGTCCTCGTGGACGAACTCGTGCCTTATATCGACTCACATTTCAAGACCATAGCAAAGAAGGAGTCACGTGCAATGGCAGGTCTCTCGATGGGTGGAATGGAGACAAGAAGCATCACTCTCGACCGTCCTGAAGTATTCGGATACTACGGACTTCTCTCAGGCGGAATCTACACTCCTGAGGACATCAAGAGCAAGGATCAGGTGAAGGGCATCTTCATCAGCTGCGGAAGCAAGGAGGGTCCTGAGCGCATCATGAAGGCAGCGGAAGACCTCAAGGCTGCCGGATTCAATGCAAAGGGATATGTATCTCCGGGAACAGGACATGAGTTCCTTACATGGCGTCGCTCGCTTCGCGAAATGGCACCTATGCTTTTCAAGAAGTAAAAAACCGCATCACAAAAGACAGAACAGCCGCCTGTGGCAAATGCTGCAGGCGGTTTTCTAACTTTTTTACTATATTTGGTGGAAATAATCCGGAGTTATGAAAAAGTCATTTATAGTCACCCTTTCCGTATTGCTTCTTTCAGTAATTATGTCAGCCCAGACGCCAGCCAAGGTGCGTCTTCCGAAGCTGATCAGCGACAGCATGGTGCTCCAGCGCGATGTCGACCTCGACATCTGGGGCTGGTCGGATCCCGGCACATGGATCACCGTCAGATTCAACGGAGGATACTATGAGACGAAGACCGGTGAAGACGGACGATGGACAGTGACGCTTCCTCCACAGAAAGCGGGCGGTCCGTACATCATGGAGGTAAACGAGATCACGATCCGCGACGTTCTTGTGGGAGACGTCTGGCTTTGCTCGGGGCAGTCAAACCAGGAGACCCCGATCCACAGGCTTGTCGAGCTCTTCCCTGAGATCAACCGGTCTGACAACAACATGATCCGCCACTACAAGGTCCCTACGCAGGATTCGAAGGAAGCCCTTCAGGAGGAGATCGCAGGAAACGCCGTATGGCATTCCGGAGACGCTTCCGAAGTGATGAACTGGACGGCACTTGCATATTTCTATGCGCAGGAAGCATATTCGCAGACAGGAGTTCCTCAGGGAATGCTGGTGTCGAGCCTCGGAGGTTCGGCTATAGAAAGCTGGGTAAGCCAGGAGCATCTCAAGGACTTCCCTGCCCTGATCCTTGACCGCGAAGCATTGGAAGGGCTGGAAGCCGCTATGGCCGACAAGGGCGAAGGAGTATGGGAAAGCCCTGACTTCGATGACTCGGACTGGAAGACAATGGAGATGCCGGGCACATGGCGTGAGAACGGTCTGGACGTACGCGGAACCGTATGGATGAGGAAGGATTTCGAGATTCCTGAATCCATGGACGGACGCCACGCGAAGCTCAGCATGGGCACGCTCATGCACAACGACCGCGTCTACGTCAACGGCATATTCGTCGGAAGCACAGGCTATGAATTCCCTCCTCGAAGATATCACATCCCTGCAGGAGTGCTCAGAAAAGGAAAGAATACGATCGTCGTAAGGCTGAATGCTCCTGGTGGCAACGGCGAATTCATCAAGGACAAGCCTTACAAGATCATCGGCGACGCAGCTGAAATCGACCTCACCGGTACATGGAAATACAATGTCGGTACGGACATGAGCGAGGCCGCGGCTTTCGCCGACCGTCTGAAGAACCGCAAGAATGTAGGTTCGGGCCTTTACAACGGCATGATCTACCCGATCAGGAACTACAAGGTAAGGGCGGCGATATGGTACCAGGGCGAAAGCAATGCCGGCAGGGCTCATGAATACGGAGCCTTGATGACTTCCCTCATTACAGGATGGAGAGAGCTCTGGAACATGCCTGACATGCCTTTCCTTCTGGTCCAGCTGCCGAACTACATGCAGACGCACGAGCAGCCGACAGACAGCGGATGGGCACGTATCCGTGAGGCGCAGCTTCAGGCATTCAAGACCATCCCGAACACAGCGCTGGCAGTGACATACGATGTCGGAGAATGGAACGACATCCATCCCCTGAACAAGAAAGCCGTCGCACAGAGACTGTTCCTCGGAGCCCGTAAGGCCGTATATGGCGAAAAGGTGACGGCCTCAGGACCGGTCTACAAGGACATGAAGATCGACGGAGACAAGATCATAATAACATTCACAGAGACAGGTCGCGGACTCATGGCGAAAGGCGGAGAGCTGAAGCATTTCGCTATAGCGGGAGCGGACAGGAAGTTCGTATGGGCAGACGCCATCATCAAGGGTAACAAGGTGATAGTCAGCAGCAAGGAGGTTCAGAATCCGGTAGCGGTACGCTACGCATGGGCCGATAATCCTGACGGTGCGAACCTTTGCAACAAGGACGGACTTCTGGCATCTCCTTTCCGCACGGACGACTGGTAGGACCAGAATTAATGAACAATACAATGAAAAGGATATTATATATGGCGGCAAGCCTGATGCTTGCCTTGAATGTTCAGGCTGAGGAAAGGACATTCTCAAGCCCTGACGGAAAGATACAGGTATGCGTATGCGATACAGACGGGAAGCCCGGCTACAGCATCACATACGACGGGAATCAGTTCCTGAAGCCGTCCCCTCTCGGTCTTATGACCAGCATCGGAGACTACACGCAAGGTCTTACCATGATACCGGAAAAGGCTGCTCTGCGTCTTGTAGAGGAAAGCTACACCCTCCGGACCATCAAGCAGAGCCAGGTGGACTACAAGGCTACGGAAGCCGTATGTACCTTTGCAAAAGAGGACAGGCCTGTCATGGATATCATCTTCCGCATCTCGGACCGTGACGTCGCCCTGAAATACCGCGTATATCCGCAGGGAGACACCCGCTCATGCGTCGTGTTCAAGGAAACGACAGGTTTCGCCATGCCCGACGGAAGCACTTCCTTCCTCTGCCCGCAGGTGAAGCCAGGCGGCGGATGGATGGGGACATACCCGAGCTATGAGACGGGCTACAGCCTCGACGAGCCTGTTGGCAGGAACGGCTGGGGCGAAGGCTACACCTTCCCATGCCTCTTCCGCAACGGGGACAAGGGATGGATACTCATCTCCGAGACAGGAGTCAGCAGCGCATACTGCGCAAGCCGTCTGATGGGACATGAGAGCGGTCTGTATACCATCGGCTATCCGCAGGAAGGCGAGAACAACGGGAACGGCACGGCGACAGCGGGCATTCCTCTCCCGGGCGAGACTCCTTGGCGCACAATCACCCTCGGTGCAACCCTCGCTCCGATCATGGAGACCACCGTTCCTTTCGACCTTGTGAAGCCTCTATACGAGCCTTCGAAGGAGTATGTATATGGCGCCGGATCATGGAGCTGGATAATCGGAATGGACGCCAGCACGAACTACGACGAGCAGAAGAGATACATCGACTTCACGGCAGAAATGGGCTATCAGACCGTCCTGATCGACGCTCTCTGGGACACACAGATCGGCCGCGACAGGATCGCAGAACTGGCTGAATATGCCGCCTCCAAGGGCGTCGCACTCTTCCTGTGGTACAATTCGAACGGATATTGGAACAACGCTCCGCAGGGCCCTAAGGGCATCATGGACAATACGATAGCGCGACGCAAGGAGATGAAGTGGATGCAGAGCATCGGCATCCGCGGCATCAAGGTCGACTTCTTCGGCGGCGACAAGCAGACGACGATGAAGCTGTACGAGGACATTCTTGCGGACGCCAACGACTACGGCATACTCTGCGTCTTCCACGGCTGTACCCTCCCTCGCGGATGGGAGCGCATGTACCCGAACTACGCATCCAGCGAGGCTGTTCTCGCCAGCGAGAACCTGCATTTTTCGCAGGGCAGCTGCGACCATGAGGCATTCAACGCCTGCATCCATCCGTTCATCCGCAACACCGTCGGCAGCATGGACTTCGGCGGCAGCGCACTGAACAAGTACTACAATGCGAAGAATGCTCCGTTCGGCAGCAGACGCCGCACTTCGGACGTGTTCGCGCTGGCGACCGCAGTGATGTTCCAGAGTCCGGTGCAGCATTTCGCTCTGGCTCCGAACAACCTCACCGACGCTCCTGCATGGGCCATGGACTTCATGAAGAAGGTTCCTACCCTCTGGGACGAGGTCCGCTTCATCGACGGATATCCGGGAAAGTACGTGATCATGGCAAGACGCCACGGCGACCAGTGGTATGTCGTCGGCATCAACGCACAGAAGGAGACCCTGAAGCTGAAGGTGGAACTCCCTATGTTCGCCGCAGGCAGCAAGGTGCTCTGCTACTCGGATGACGAGGATCTCAACGGCTCTGCCGCAGAGGTCAAGGTAAAGAAGAACAGCCGTTTCGACATCGAGATTCCTTGCAACGGAGGAATCGTGATCGAACAGACACGATAATAACATCTAAACACATTCTTATATGAAAAAGCTTTTGATCATTACAGCCCTCCTTTCATTCTGCATGGGAGCCGGCGCACAGGAAAAGATCTATGACGTAAAGTCAGGTAAAGTGACGATGGAGATGGACATGATGGGACAGACCATCGTGCAGGACATCTACTTTGATGACTACGGAGCAAAGACCGTTACGGTATCCGATTTCGGAGGAAACAAGATGAGGATGCTGGAAAAGGACGGCAGCAACATCATGGTCAATGATGCGGAAAAGACAGCCGTACGCATGCCGGCGATGGGTCCCGGAGCCGAGAACCGCATCAATTTCCTCAATCTTGACGAGAAGACCGTCAAGAAGAACAAGATAAAGGAGGTCGGAGAAGAGGCCATAGCAGGCAAGACATGCAAGAAGTACACATACAAGGTGCTGATGATGGGTCAGCCGATCACCACTACCGTATGGGTATACAAGGGCATCACACTCAAGTCCTCTACCAACACTGATTTCGGTGAAATGGTCCAGCAGGCGACAAAGATCGAAGAGAACATCGACATCGACCCTGCAATGTTCACGATTCCGGAAGGCGTAACTGTCCAGGATATGGACATGAGCATGATGGGAGGTTTCTAAACCGTCTGCTGGGCAGAAAGTCGCAGGATTTAGCATAATCATCGCATCAGGCCGGAAGGAAGAACCTTTCGGCCTGATGCTTGAAATGACCTTCGGTCAACGAATAAGATTGACCGGAAATGAAAGTACTTATAGTCTGCAACAATGCCTTTACACGAGGCAACGGGGTCCATACTGTCCTGCAGGCGCTGATGTCCAATCTCCACGAAGCGGGAGTCGACGCGCGTCTGATGGCGACAGAAAACGAAGACCCGCACGGGACGCAGCCCGACTACCCTCTGAAGCATTTCAGATTCCCCGTATTTGAGAACCTGATCTATTCAAACGGTTTCCGTTTCGCAAGGATCGACCATGATATGATAGAGGAGGCCGTCCGATGGGCGGATCTGATACATGTCCAGGAGGCTTTCCCGCTGGAGTCCGACGTCGTCGATACTGCCGCCGACTACGGCAAGCCGTGCGTTGCGACCTACCATCTGTTTCCTCAGAACGTTGTCGCCGGAGCCGTTCATGGAGGCATATCCAATCCCATCAACGATATCATAGAATGGTACTGGAGGACATATGTATTCGACAAATGCTCGATCATTCATTGTCCGACAGAGACCGTACGGAGACACCTCGCCGAAAACGGATACAAGGCACAGATGGAGGTGTTCAGCAACGGAATCAGCATCCCTTCCGTACATATCAATGCTGCGGTCCCCGCAAA
This sequence comes from Bacteroidales bacterium, assembly GCA_017937885.1. GTDB lineage: Bacteria > Bacteroidota > Bacteroidia > Bacteroidales > UBA932 > Cryptobacteroides. Next base: position 2,072 of record JAGBCS010000084.1, on the reverse strand, counting down.
CGGAGATCCGATAAAGATCCTCTGTGTCGGGCGCCTGGCATACGAAAAGTCGCAGGAGACGCTTCTGCAGGCCATGAGGCACTCTGCATACGGAGACAGGATCCAGCTCCATTTCGCAGGTAAGGGGCCAATGGAAGGCACTCTCCGGAGGAAGGCTGAGGAACTGGTCGAGGAGGGAGTATTGAAGTATCCGCCGATGTTCGGCTTCTACGACAGGGATGAGCTGAAGGAGCTTATACGCACATCCTACCTGTACATCCATTGCGCCTGGGTGGAGGTCGAGGGGCTGTCGTGCCTGGAGGCGATCAGAGAGGGACTTGTCCCGCTGATCGCCGAAGGCTCGCTGACCGCGACCGCGCAATTCGCTCTGGACACGCGGAGCGTGTTCCCGGCTCATGACGCCGGAACCCTTGCGGAGCGGATAGACTGGTGGATCAGCCACCCTCAGGAGCGTGCGGCGATGGGACAGGAATACGCCGATTCAGCACGCAAATATGACATCCACGACTCTACAGCTGCCATGATCCGGATGTATAGGAGAGCTCTTGCGGTATGAAACCGGGCATCTTGACCATCCTGTGCTTATTCTCGCTATGCGCCTGTGGGACAGGGAAATACGTCGCAAACGAGACATTCCCGTCAGCGACGACGGCATATACACCAAATGGCATTCTGGAAGAAGTGTTCCACCCGACATCGGTCCCCGGACCTTCGATGCGCAGGATGCTGGTCTATCTGCCTGCGGACTATTATGGCGGCGAAGACAGATATCCGGTACTCTATCTTCTTCATGGAGCGCGCGGCAACGAGAATTCATGGATATTCAAGGGGCGCCTGCTGGAAACCGTGGACAGCCTCACAACATGCGGAGCCATGGCAAAGACAATTATAGTCATGCCGAACCTCAACCAGTATGACAATGACGGCGACTATGGCAGGTCCCGTTGCAAAGGAGCGGTCGAGTCCGTCTTCGAGATCGACGGAAGCGCGGAATATGCTTTTGCGCATGATGTGGTCGCGACCGTCGACCGGATGTTCAGGACCATTCCTGAGAAATCCGGAAGGGCAATAGCCGGATTGTCGATAGGAGGATTCCAGGCGATACATCTGTCTGCGTCATATCCTGACATGTTCGACTACATCGGGGCATTCTCGCCTTTCACAAGGACCATAGTCAAACGGGGAGAGCACTCGGATTTCTTTCGTTGCCTGAGACGAAGGCTGGACGTGCAGTTCGCCGATCCTCCGGAGCTTTACTGGATCATGACGGGGAAAAACGACATCTTCCAGCCGAGAATCCAGGAGTTCCTCTCTCTCATGGACAGAAAAGGATATCTGCATGAGTATCATGAATCTGCCGGAGGACACTCCTGGGATAACTGGGAGGCATACTGCTGCGTATTCATGAAAAACTTGTGGAAGAATAACTGATTATTTATTGCAGGGGATGTTCTTTTTCATTAACTTTGGCTTTTGGTATTTGTGGTACGAAAAACCAATTAACCCTAATAATTATGAAAAAGATCATTCTTATCGCAGCAATGGTACTCGGTTTTGCAGTTGCTGCTTCAGCTCAGCCTAAGGCTGTCGGTCTCCGTTTAGGTTATGGCGCAGAGCTCAGCTACCAGCACAATGTAGGCTCTAACTTCGTTGAGGCTGACCTCGGACTCGCCAGCTTCAAGAACCTCCAGGTTGCAGCTACCTACAACTTCAACATCGCAGAATTCGGTCCTGGTATCAAGTTCTATGCAGGCCCTGGTATCGGTCTCGGTTTTGCTGAGAAGCTCAGCGTAGGTATCGCAGGACAGGCAGGTCTCGAATACAGTTTCGCAGCCGCTCCTATTCAGCTCTCTGTTGATATAAGGCCTTATTTCGACTTCGTAGGAGTAGGTCTTGTAGGCTGGTGGCCACATCTTGGCGTACGCTACAATTTCTAATACAGTCTGAACATATTCAGCGACGGTCACCTATGGCGGCCGTCGTTTTTTTATGTATCTTTGACAGATAAACTTGTTAAACGAAACAGAAATGAAAAGAACCATCATCTTTCTGGCAGTAATGCTCGGCCTTGC
>JAGBCS010000083.1 GCA_017937885.1 Bacteroidales bacterium | reverse complement strand
GGATTATGGCAAAGAAAGCTAAAGGTAACAGGGTGCAGGTCATCCTTGAGTGCACTGAGCAGAGAGAGAGCGGTGTACCAGGTATCTCAAGATACATCACAACAAAGAATAAGAAGAACACGACTCAGCGTCTGGAGCGTAAGAAGTACAATCCGTTCCTGAAGAAGGTAACCCTTCATCGCGAGATCAAATAATTAAGGAGGATTAGGAAATGGCAAAGAAAGCAGTCGCAACCTTCAAGGCCGGTACACTCAAGAAGATGGTTAAGTGTATCCGTATGGACAAGTCTCCAAAGACAGGTGCTTATGTATTCACTGAGCAGCTCGTAGAGGAATCAGAGGCTAAGGACTTCTTCGCAAAGAAATAATTTCTTTAAGGATATTGGAAGTGGCAAGACATTTTTTCATGTCTTGCCACTTTTTTTATACGCTATAAATGATTAAATTTGCAGGTTAAACATCTGTTCTATGGGTATTTTTGACAAAGGAGTGAAGAAGACCAACAGAAGCTTCTTCGACAGGCTCTCGAGAGCGATAGTGGGAAAGACGGAGGTCGACGATGATCTTCTCGATGCAATCGAGGAGGCACTTCTTGCGACCGATATGGGAGTGGATACTACCATGAAGATAATCGAGAATCTTGAAGAGAGGGTTAGAAGGGATAAGTATGTGTCTATGAATGAGCTTGTTGATATCCTTCGTGATGAGATAGCCCAGCTGCTGAATGTGGCGGAAGGTGAGACGTCTGATGATGAGGTGATTCCATTCGATTTCAGCAAGAAGCCATATGTGATCATGGTTGTCGGAGTCAACGGAGTAGGAAAGACCACTACTATCGGAAAGCTCGCCAGCAGCCTCAAGTCGCAAGGAAAGAAAGTCGTTCTGGGAGCGGCTGATACATTCCGTGCGGCTGCGGTGGATCAGCTTACCATATGGTCTGAAAGAGCGGGAGTGGACATAGTGAAGCAGGACATGGGCTCTGATCCTGCATCTGTCGCATTCGATACTGTCAAATCGGCTGTGGCCAAGGATGCCGATGTCGTTCTCGTCGACACTGCCGGACGTCTTCACAACAGGATAGACCTCATGAACGAGCTTACAAAGATACGCAATGTCATGAGAAAGGTAGTGCCGGACGCACCTCATGAAGTGCTTCTCGTGCTCGACGGATCGACGGGCCAGAATGCTTTCCAGCAGGCCAAGGAGTTCGCGCGTGCGACTGACATCACAGCTTTGGCGGTCACCAAACTTGATGGCACGGCAAAGGGCGGAGTCGTAGTGGGCATTGTAGACCAGTTCAAGGTGCCTATCAAGTTTGTGGGCATTGGTGAGGGTATAGAAGACCTCAAGGTATTCAACAAGAGGGAGTTCGTCGGCTCGCTCTTTTCAAAGGATGATTTAGAGAATTAAAAAGGATAATATATGAAGATTTCGTACAATTGGCTCAAGGATTATCTTGAGTGCGACCTCACTCCAGAGGCCGTGACTGAGGCGCTCACTTCGATCGGACTTGAAGTCGATGCGCTCGAGCAGATCGAGGAGATTCCTGGCGGACTCGCTGGTGTGATAGTGGCAGAGGTTGTGGAATGTGTGGATCATCCGGATTCGGATCATCTCCATATCACAAAGCTCAATACAGGCGAGGGCGACCTCCTGCAGGTTGTCTGCGGTGCTCCGAATGTGGCCGCCGGACAGAAGGTCCTTCTTGCGACAGTGGGAACAGTGCTCGGAGAAGACTTCAAGATCAAGAAGTCAAAGATCCGTGGAGTCGAGTCGTTCGGAATGATATGCGCGGAAGACGAACTTGGCATCGGTACTTCGCATGACGGCATCATGGTTCTTGATCCGGATGCAGTTCCCGGTACTCCGGCAAAGGAGTATCTTCAGCTTGCGACGGATGCTCTGATCGAGATCGGCCTGACAGCAAACCGTGTGGATGCTGCTTCCCATATCGGTGTCGCGCGAGACCTGTATGCGTATCTCAGACACAACAATATTCCATGTACATTCAGTATGCCGGACGTCTCTGCATTTGCTGAGGGCGAAGGTGAGGCTATCCCTGTAGAGGTTACCGCTGCGGATGGGGCTCCTCGATATACCGGTACTACGATCAGGGGAGTCAAGGTGGCACCGTCACCGGAATGGCTTCAGAAGAAGCTCCTCTCAATCGGTCTCAGACCGATCAACAATGTCGTGGATATCACCAACTTCGTACTTCATGAGGTCGGACAGCCTCTTCATGCTTTCGACGCAGCGAAGATCGGAGGCGGCAAGGTGGTAGTGCGCAGGGCAGAGGAAGGGGAGAAATTCGTCACTCTCGACGGCGTAGAGCGTACGCTCAGTTCTGCTGACCTTATGATCGCTGATGCATCAAGGCCGATGTGTCTTGCCGGAGTATTCGGCGGTGAGGAGTCAGGTGTGACGGAACAGACTACGGATGTGTTCCTTGAAAGTGCTTACTTCAATCCTGTATCAATCAGAAAAAGCTCCAAGAGACACGGGCTCAAGACTGATGCATCGTTCCGATATGAGCGTGGTGCAGACCCGCTTGCAGTTGGTTATGCAGCAAAGCGTGCGGCCCTTCTGATCCAGGAACTTGCTGGAGGAGAAATCGTCGGAAAGGTGCAGGAGTTCTACCCTGAGGCGATCGAGAAGAAGAAGGTTGAGCTTGATTACGACCGCATCGAGAACTTCATCGGCAAAAAGATAGGACATGACGTGATTGAAGAACTCCTCGAGTCGCTCGCTTACGAATTCGTGGAAAAGCATGAAGGCGGATCTACAGTAGCTGTGCCTTCATATATGATCGATGTGTATCGTGAGTGTGACGTGGTGGAAGAGATCCTCCGTGTTTACGGCTATAACAATATCGAGCTTCCTAAGGCTATGCATATGTCGGTGAATGCGCCTCAGAAGCCTGAACCTGAGCAGGTGAGGAAGTCGATCGCCGATTTCCTTGCTGCGAACGGCTTTGTCGAGACGATGAACAACTCTCTGACAAAATCGGATTACTATGCGAAGCTCCAGACATTCCCTGAGGAGAAATGCGTAAGGATCATGAATCCGCTCAGCTCTGACCTCAATGTGATGAGGCAGACCCTTATCCTTAACGGTCTCGAGGTGATAGCATACAATATCAACCGTCAGATTACCAACATCAAGACCTTCGAATACGGTTCTGTGTACTCTTTCAATCCTGAGACAGACGGAAAGACTCTCGCATCATACGAGGAGCATACATGCTATGCGCTCTTCATCAGCGGACAGCCTGAAAAGTCTTGGAGGGTCGATCCTGGCAAGGGAAATTACTTCCAGCTCAAGGGTTATCTCGAGCTTCTGCTGAAGCGTTTCGGCTGTGACATATATTCTCTTGAGACAGAGGCAGCTCCTGCTGACATCTTCTCAGAGGGACTCGCATACAATCTTCCGGGTTCACACCAGCCTCTTGCAGTGATGGGAACGATCTCTCCTGCCAGACTGAAGCAGTTCGGCATCAAGCAGCCGGTTTTCGCAGCCGAGATCAACTGGCCTGCATTGTTCGAGCTTGTCAAGAGAAACAAGATCAAGTACAAGGAACTTCCTAAGTTCCCTGAGGTCCGTCGTGACCTGGCTATTCTTCTTGATGAGTCTGTGACATATGCGGATCTGCGCAAGAGCGCATTGAGAGTAGGCAAGAAACTGCTCAAGCAGGTCGGTCTCTTCGACGTCTACAGAGGAGACAAGATTGCCGAAGGCAAGAAGCAGTATGCTCTCAGCTTCGTTCTTCAGGATCTTGACAAGACTTTGACAGACAATGATGTGGAAAGAGTGATGAGCAAACTTCTTTCTACATTCCAGAACGAGTTCGGTGCTACATTGAGATAGTGATGAGAAGGATTCTTCAGCATATTACCGCCTTTATGGTGGCGGCAGTGATCTGCGCCTCATGCGGAAGCAAGGATGAGGCGCAGGTGATTCCGCGTGGCACCATGGCTGAGATATATGCTGAGATGCTGGTGACTGACCAGTGGATAACTTCGACTCCGGGAGTCAGGCAGATAGCTGACACCTCTCTGGTCTATGAACCGATACTTGAAAAATACGGCTATGACTCCGACGACTATCGTAAGAGTGTCGACAAGTATATGGAGGATCCTGAACGTTTTGCGAGGATATTGAGGACAACAGGGGAAATCCTGGACAACAAGATAAAGGAACTTGAGACTGAACTTGAGCGTGCGAAGGCGGCTGAAGCAAAGGAAAAGCTGCTGAAGGAGATGTTGGAAAAGGTGAAGTCTGATTTCAGGGCAGAGGAATTCTTCCCATATATGTTCGATGAACCTTATGTCCATTATTATGACAGCGTGGCAGTGGAAGCTGATTCGGTGCTTCTGATTTACAGGATGAAGTCGGTCGAAAGGGCTGACACTCTTTATGAAGGCCTCCGCATGGTCATCATATCGGAGAGGGACAGTCTCGCACGTGTCGATAGTCTGGCAAGAGCGGACAGCCTTGCAAGGGTCGACAGTCTTGCACGAGTTGATAGCATAGCCAAGGCTGAGGCTAAGAAGACCGAAGCCGTAAGAAAGGCCGTTACGGCAAGGAAGACCGCGTCGGCAAAAAAGACGTCAAGACCGGTCAAAGGAGGTAATAAATGATGGTAACAAAAAGAATAGCAGCACCTTTCGTATATACTCTCGACACCATGGAGCCTATAAGGAACGGATTTGTGGAGTATGCGGAAGATGGTACGGTACTCAAGGTCGGTCAGAGCGAAGACATCTCTGCGGAGCCTTGTGTGCTGGACGGTGCGATTGTACCGGGCTTTGTGAATGCCCATTGCCATGTTGAACTTTCGCATCTTCACGGGAAGTTCGTCAAGGGCACTGGAATGGCAGGTTTCATCGATCAGATCAATGCCCTTCGCGATTGGGCGGGTCGTGATGTCAAGACGCGTCTCGTGCAGGAATGGATGGACAGGATGTGGGATCGTGGAGTATCTGCGATGGCTGACATCAGCAATGATGACTCCTCATTCGAGGTCAAGAAGTCCCATCCGATGTATACCAGGACATTTCTTGAGGTGTTCGGCAGCGAGCCTGAGCAGTGCGATGGGGTTATGGCCGAGGTCAGACGGCTCAATGAAACGGCTGACGCTGCCGGCATAGATGCCGCTCCGACACCTCATTCATGTTATACGATGAGTCCTCAGCTTCTGTCTTCCTCATCTGCTGCAGGACTGGAGAAGGGGTGGCTGTCTTACCATTCGCAGGAGAGTCAGGAGGAAGAAGACCTTCTGATGAGCGGAAGCGGCGCAATGTATGAAAACAGGAAACGTTCCGGCATGAGCACTCCTCCGGTGACCGGAGAGTCTTCGTTGAAGTATTTCATCGACAGGCTGCAACACGCCAAGCCGTCTCCATACGATGAAAGAATTCTTCTGGTACACAATGTCTGCCTTAAGCAGGATGATATTGATGCAGCGAAGAAGGTGATGAAGAATGTTTATTGGGCGGTATGTCCTCTGTCCAACATATTTATACACAACGCCTTGCCGCCAATCCCTCTGATGAGGAAGAACGGTCTGGCGATAACGGTCGGTACGGATTCCCTCTCAAGCAATGATGACCTCGATATCATAAAGGAGCTTGCTTGTCTGCATGAGGCTTTCCCTGAGGTGCCGATGGGTGAAATACTGACATGGGCATCTCTGAACGGTGCGCGTTTTCTTGCGAAGGATGATGTGTTGGGAAGTATCGTTGAAGGCAAGCGTCCGGGCCTGGTGCTGATAAGTGATGTTGATGCTGACGGTGCTGTCACAGCGGCGAGCCGTTCTAAAAGAATCATATAGGATGCTGCATTTTGACGACATAGTATTCGGACCGATATTCAGCCGCAGGCTGGGTTCTTCCCTTGGAGTGAATCTACTCCCTTCAAAGGGGAAGCTGTGCAATTTCGATTGCGTGTATTGCGAATGCGGATGGAATAAGGACGGAAGGGGAGATAATGTGTTCCCGAGGCTGGATGCCATTGAAGCAGCGTTGGAGGAGAAGATGTCCAAGGCTGCCGCAGAAGGCGTCCCTGTGGATTCGGTGACATTCTCCGGAAACGGCGAACCGACGCTTCACCCTGATTTCCCTCAGGTGATTGACGTGACCTTGCGTCTTAGGGACAAGTATTTCCCGTCAGCCAAAGTGTCCGTGCTTTCAAATGCCACATTGGTCGGAAGACCTGAGATTGCAGAGGCTCTCATGCGCGTCGACAACCCTATCCTGAAGATAGATGCCTCGTCAGATGAACTGATCGGGAAGATAAACAAGCCTGCCGGAGGCTATCGTCTGGCTGACGTGGTAAGGCACCTTAAGGCTTTTGATGGAAGATTCGTCCTGCAGACGATGTTTCTCAAATCTCCGGATTTCGATACTGCCGCTCCAGAGGCACTTGCCGCATGGATGGATATCGTAAGGGAACTCAGACCAAGGGAGGTGATGGTCTATACGATAGATCGTGAGACTCCGGACAAGAGTCTCGAAAAATATACTGTGGATGAGATGCGGGCATTCGTGCAGCCTCTTCTCGATGAGGGATTCAAGATACAGATAAGAGGGTAATGAGGACAGTGATACAGAGAGTTACTGAGGCTTCAGTTTCTGTGCCTGAGGAGAACTATATCTCATCGATCGGCAAGGGACTGCTGGTTCTTGCAGCCTTTATCGATGAGGATACTGAGGAGGACCTTCAGTGGACTGCTAAGAAGATAGCCGCGATGCGTATTTTCGATGACGAAGCAGGGGTCATGAACCTGTCTGTAAAGGATGTCGGCGGTGATGTGTTGGCTGTCAGCCAGTTTACACTATATGCGTCTACGGTAAAGGGAAACCGGCCTTCATATATCAAGGCTGCAAAGCCTGATGTGGCGGTGCCTTTGTATGAGAGGTTTCTTGAGATCCTTGAAGAGAACATGGAAAGGCCTGTAGGAAAAGGTATCTTCGGCGCAGATATGAAGGTATCCCTTCTGAACGACGGACCTGTGACGATAATTGTTGATTCAAAACTGAAATTTTAACTGAAATACTATATTATGGATTATTTGACTAAATACGGTTATGCTCCTGATCAGGAGGCGATCGGAAGAGCACTGGAAATCATTGCGGCAAATCTTGAGAATGTTGCTTCAGAGCAGGTTTACAAGGATTGCTTCTCGATGATGGACCTTACGACCCTGAAGACAAACGACACCCCGGAATCGGTGGAGAAACTGGTCGCAAAGGTGAACGCCTTTCAGGAAAGTTATCCAGAGTGGCCGCTTCCTGCATCGCTCTGCGTGTATCCGAACTTTGCCGCAACGGTTAAGAATGCCAGAAAATGTGATGTGAACATCACTGTCGTGTCCGCATGCTTCCCTTCGTCGCAGAGTTTCCTTGAAGTGAAGCTCAAGGAATGCGAGATGGCTGTAGAGCAGGGTGCTGATGAGGTGGATATTGTACTTGCTCTGAACTCTTTCCTCGCTGGAGACCATGAGGCCGCGGCAGAGGAGATCCGTCAGGTACGCAGATGCATCGACGAGGTTGCCTCAAGGCAGGGCAGGTCTGTTCATCTGAAGGTGATTCTCGAGACAGGTCTTCTCAGGACTCCTGAACTTATCGCAAATGCGTCGTTCCTCGCCATGGAGGCAGGGGCCGACTTCATCAAGACTTCGACAGGAAAGGTCGAGGTGAATGCGACTCCGGTTGCCGCCTATGTGATGTGCGAGTGCATCGCAAGATACATGGCAGTGACAGGAAGAAAGGTCGGCTTCAAGCCAGCTGGAGGAATATCTTCTGCTGCAGATGCCCTCTGCTACTATTCGATCGTTTCATCTGTTCTCGGAAAGGAGTGGCTCAATAAGGAGTATTTCCGTTTCGGTGTCAGCCGGGTTGCGAACAGCATTCTTTCGGCAGTGGAGCAGAAGACCGTATCGTACTTCTAGAAATTTGTTGGTTTTTTATAAAAAATACGATAAATTTTTGATGGTAAATCGCCCTTGGACGCACGTCTGAGGGCGATTTTTGTAAATAGCCGTTTACCATTTCGTTACACGGCTATTTCTCTGGAACTTTGCCTCCGTAATTAAATATTGCATTATGAGAGGTAAAATCAGACTAATGCTCATGACACTCATAGTGATGTCGTGCAGCGAAGAGGGGATGCAGACCGGACCGGGCATAGACTATGAATACGGCCGTCACCTTTCCCATGAAAAGATCGTCTTGGGCGAACGTTTGGAAAACCCTTACACGACCGAGAACATTACAAAGGCTCTGCAGGATCTGTATCCTACAAAGGCGGACAGAGTGGATGTGACTCCTACTGATCTGTATGTCCGTTTCCTGCCAAAGAGCGAGGCCGAACTTGACCTGCTGGAGAGCTATGACCTTAATCTCATGGATCATCCGATGGATTATGAGATAATCCGGGAGGGAGACTGGTATCATGATCCGGAAGTGCCGGATGACGATGTGACATGGCAGTATGCTGTAGTCCCTCCTGATTTCGACTTCCCCGACATCGAATATGAAATCATTGATGAGTGCTATATTGCTGAGAATGATGCAGGTACACGTTCGGATGAAGGCATCGACTGGGAGGAAGTAGAGCGTAGGGCCTATATTCTTACCGGCAATGCGGATATGATTGCGGCACCTTTGACTAAGGCTGCCAAGGTCCAGCCTTCCGGTCGCATTACCATTGTAGACGGACATGCGAACGACGGCAAGCCGTTCGGTGTGGCAGGAGTCAGAGTGTCTTGCAATTCGTTCGTCAAGTTCGACCATTCGTATACTGATGTCGACGGGTATTATCAGATGAAGAAGAAATTCTCCGCTAAACTCCGTTATCGTCTGGTGTTTGAAAATAAGAAAGGTTTTTCCATAGGCTTCAACATGGTGCTAGTGCCAGCTTCGGTATCTACGCTGGGCAAATCCGGACCGGAAGGCGTCAACGTCACCGTGACTCAGGAATCGGAAGAAAAATTGTTCCGCAGGTGTGTGGTGAACAATGCGGCATACGAATATTATTCAGCATGTGCTCCAGACAAACTCAATATCACGCTGCCTCCGAAAGACATAAGGATATGGCTCTTCAATACGCTTCAGTCCAGCAGTGCAGTAATGCTGCATCATGGTGCGGTTCTGGATCATGACGTGCTGGCCCCTTTCCTTGGAGACTTCACCCCGTTGCTCAAATACTTCTCGCCTGACATAACCATAGGGACGGAAGAAAAGAAGGACTACAGGTCGATATACGCATCCGTATGTCATGAACTCGCCCATGCCAGTCACTTTGCAAAAGTGGGAACTGACTATTGGAACAAGTACATCTTCTATGTGATAGGCTCATATATCTCGACAGGAGGCATAACGTATGGAGACGGTAAAAGTGCCAACTCGGGCTATTGTGAAGTTGGGGAGATGTGGGCCTATTATCTTGAAAGCTGCATGTACCATGACCGTTATGGCGGATCCTTCCCGACATTCGGCACGTCCCATTGGTTCTATCCTCAGATATTCAGATATCTTGAAGAGAAGGGAATCGCATTATGGGAGATCTTCATGGTGCTTGACCATACTGTCACTTCGAAAGAGGCTCTCAGAAAGGCTCTGATTGCATCCTGCCCTGACAAGGCTGAGGTCATCGAGCAGATATTCAACCGATATTGATAGGGAAGATGGGACGATGTTTAAAGATCCTTGTGGCCAGTGCCCTGATGTTGGCAGGAAACTCGGTTCACGCTCAGAAGTTCAGTGTCTCTACGGACCTGCTTGGCTATGCCAGACTCTGTACATTCAATGTGGATGCTTCATATGCCATAGCAAGGCGCTGGAGCCTGACAGCCGGTGCCAGGTACAATCCTTTCACCTTCAATGCGGGAGATCCTGAGAAACAGTTCCAATACAGACAGCAGTCCTATTCTGTGGGCATGAGGCTGTGGCCCTGGCATATATGGTCCGGATGGTGGTTTACTGGGAAACTTCGTTATCAGGAATACAGTACCGGAGGAATAATCTCACGTACGACTGAAGAAGGCGACCGTTTCGGTGCCGGGTTGTATTCTGGATATACCCATATGCTCACCCCTCATCTTAATCTTGAGTTCGGAGTCGGCTTCTGGTCAGGACTGGCTGTTTATCGCAAATACTCCTGTCCAGTATGTGGACTTACGATAGAAGACGGAAGAAAGTTCTTCCTCCTTCCGGACGATTTCATGGTTTCTGTCGTGTATGTGTTCTGATGTGAGATGGCTTTTGGCCGTGCTGCTCGTGTTGGCAGCATCCTGCTCTCCTTACAGGAAGATGCAGAAGATACGTTCCGGAGAAGTGGCGATGGTACTTTCAGTGCCTGATGATGAACCTTTGCCGGAAGAAGAGGTGGATGAGATCCGGATTGACAGTATCAGGAGCGGTCTTGCGGATGAACCGATAATCATGAATGCCATAAGGGACAGTGAGACAGGGGAGATGGTGGCTACGGATGTCATAAACGCCTCGACTGTCGTCGCAAGGTTCAGAAATGTTGCGGAAAGAGCCGGATACGTGTCGATCAGCTTCGATGTCACGGTGCCGTCGGGAATGTCGGATTCCCAATGGAAACTGAAGCTTCAGCCGATGATGCGCATTCAGGAAGATACCTCCCTGCTTGAGCCCGTCTTCATCACAGGAAGTGGATACAGGACAGAACAGATGCGTGGCTATCAACGATATAATGCTTTCCTTGCCTCGATCATTCAGGATACGACAGATTTCGTGAAGGTCGGTCAGCTTGAAATATTCCTGCAGAGACATTTTCCGGAAACCTATGCCATGAAGACCGACTCGTCACTGGTGTCGGAGCCGATGGCAGAGAATCTTTTCGGAGTGACGCAGGCAGATGCGTTGAAACATTATACGCGTCATCTGAAATGGCATATCAATGAAAGGAAGAAGGCCAGGAAGAAGCAGGTATTCGAACGATATGTAAAGGACCCCATACTCACTGAGGGTGTCAGGCTGGATACCGTTCTGAGGGAGAATGACGGAGATTTCATGTATCGCTACGTACATACGTTCAGGAGTCGTCCGTATCTGAAGAAGGTGATGGTCACCCTTGACGGTGAACTCTATGAAGGCGGGAAGCGTGTCCACAGCTTTCCTTTCCCGGAAGATCTTACATTCTATATCAGCTCGTTGTCCACGATGGCGGATCTTACCCCGAAATACCGGATGATAGTCCTTGAAAGACGGTTGTATGACAATACGAAGGCCCTTATAGACTTTGAAAAGGGAAGTGCAGTAGTGGATACGACTTTGGGAGATAATGCTTCCGAGCTTATGAGGGTGCGGCGTTGCATCGATGATGTTCTGGCTAAAGAAGAGTATGAACTGGATTCCCTGGTCATAAAGGCATCCTGCTCTCCGGAGGGATCCTACAGGCATAATCTGCGTCTTTCTGCCGAACGTTCTCAGGCTATCAGGGATTATATGGCAGACTATGTGCCGGACAGCTGGCGTGACAGTCTCAAGACATCGCAGGTGGCCGAGAACTGGAGCCAGTTCCATAAGCTGGTGGAGAACGATACCGTGATGAGTCCTTCTTCAAGAAAGAGGATACTGGATACCACCTCTGATCTGGTCGATCCTGATGCCGCGGAAAGGCGGCTGGCACAGATGCCGGAGTACAGGTATCTGAGAGAAAAGGTGTATCCGAAACTGAGAAGCGTAAGCTTTGACTTCCATCTTCATAGGACAGGAATGATCAAGGATACAGTCCATACGACAGAGCTTGATACCGTGTATATGGCAGGATTGCAGGCTCTTAAGGATCTGGACTACAAGAAGGCGGTGGAAATTCTCAGACCGTATGACGACTATAATTCCGCACTTGCATTCATGTCGGCAGACTATAACCATACTGCTCTGGATGTGCTGGGAAGACTTGACGACAAGGATGCCAAGGTATGCTATCTCAAGGCAATAGTCCTGTCCCGTCTTGGAGTTAAGGATGAGGCTATGAAATATTTCGAATTGAGTCTGGCTTACGATCCATATCTGGAACACAGGGCAAATCTTGACCCTGAAATGCATGAACTTGTAATGAAAAGACAAACAACCCTTAATTTAAAAAGTTATTATGAATAAAAGAATCATTGCCGCGGCTATGGCCGCAATTGCGCTTGTCGCATGTGAAAAGAGAAATGTAGAACTGCAGGAAAGACAGGATGAGATGGTCACATTCGAAGTGTCCGTCGAAACCGAACAGACCAAGATTACCGGTACCGGTTCCAATGAGAGCGATGTGTCTGATTACCAGATCTTCATATTCAACAAAGATAACGGCATGCTGGAAGTCTATGAAAAATCGTCTGAGTCTACGGTACAGATGACCTGCACTACCGGACCGAAGGAAGTGGTAGTGATCGCGAATGCTCCTGATCTCAGCTCAGTGGTCTCTCTGGCATCTCTCAAGGCTACAAAGTCCAGTCTGACGGACAACCGTGCCGGCAAGCTCGTCATGGAAGGAACGTCGACTCAGACGCTTACGGCATCAGTCAATACGGTCAATGTCGCTTTGACGCGTATTGTGGCCAAAGTGTGTCTCAAAAGTGTCACGGCAGACTTCGAACTGGATACCTATGACGGCCTGAGCTTCAAGATCCTGAATGCGTATCTCATCAATGTACCTGCCGACAGGAGTTATCTTGCTTCCTCACCGGATCCGAAGAACTGGTTCAACAAGATGCAATATGAGTCGAATGATTACAAGGCGCTTCTGTATGACGACATCAATCTTGATATAAAGTCGACAAGGAAATACGACAAGCAGCATCATTTCTACAGCTATCCTAACCCGTATACCTCAGATAGTTTCGAAGAGACCTGGAGCCCTCGTCCGACCCGTCTTGTTGTGGAGGCTGAGCTCGGAGGAGTCCACTATTACTATCCGGTAGCCCTTCCAGAGCTGAAGCAGAATACCATCTATGACGTGTCGATAAACATTGTGCGTCCGGGTTCTACCAGTCCGGAGGAAGACATGGAGAAGTATGCTGCCAACGTCAAGATTACCGTCAATCCTTGGTCGGGTCCTGTCTCTGTTTCTGAGAACATCTAGTCCGGTGCGGTATGAATGACATAAGGCATATGATACTGGCTGCAGTGTCGTGCGCTCTGCTGCTCTCTTCCTGCGCAGTCAAGGAGGACAGAAGTTCATGCCCTTGTCTTCTCGTGCTGGATTTCAGCGGGACCGACACTTCCGTCGTGAATATGGCAGAAGTTGTGGTCATGGAAGAACCCGATATCTTGTCGGCAGATACTGTAGAAGTATCCCGACTGGGAGGCTTCTACAGGACTTCCGTTCCAAGAAGAAGCCTGCATCTGAAGGTATGGTCAGGTACGGACAGCCTCTCTTCAGACGGAATCCTGACTATACCGTTGGGACGGGACTGTCCTCCGGTCTATATGCATGACTCGGATATCCTTCCTCAGAATGAGAGGTATGATGAGGTAGTGCGTATGCACAGGAACCATTGCCGGCTTAAGATACAGATTGAAGGTAGCCATGAGTTTTCATACGGGCTTAGGCTGGAGGGGAATGTGGCTGGCTACGACAGCCATGGCGATCCGATGACCGGAGAATTCTCCTATGTGGTTCCATATGATGAATTCAGGATGGAGTATCTTGCAGTCCTCCCGCGTCAGAGTGATGCGTCCCTGATGCTTTATATCGACGACGGGGATACCAGTGTGAAGGCTTTTGCATTGGGACAGTATATCGTCTCGGGAGGGTATGACTGGACGGCGGATGATCTGGAAGACATTTCCGTGAGCATAGATTTTGCTCAAACTGAAGTACTGGTTACAGTAGATGGTTGGGAAAGCGTGTACGATTATGATGTCGAGCTCTAAAAAATAGGGTGGTTGGATAAAAAATAGTTCGTAATTCAAAAACATTTTATATCTTTGTATCCGCTTTTCTAAAGCCCGAGTGGTGAAATGGTAGACACGCTCGTTTCAGGTGCGAGTGCTTCACGGCGTGTAGGTTCGACTCCTATCTCGGGCACAAGGGGTCCGGCAGTCTTGCCGGACTCTTTTTTTTTGTTCCTCTTTGCCGAAAATTATCTATATTTACGTCTTGAATAAATCTGTGACTTTATGAAGATAGTCTTTCTTGATGCGGCAACTATGGGAAATGTGTCCTTTGAGCCGTTTGAGCGTCTGGGTGACTTTACCCGTTATGAGAATTCCACTCCGGAAGAGGCTCGTGAGAGGGTCCGTGATATTGATGTCCTGCTGATAAACAAGGTGCTGGTGGACAGGGAACTGATCGATTCCGCTCCGAATCTGAAGCTTATATGCATAGCGGCGACCGGCGTGAACAATATCGATGTGGAATATGCTGCTTCCAAAGGGATACCGGTCCGCAATGTAGCCGGGTATTCTACGGATTCCGTAGTTCAGTCGACCTTCATGCACATCCTGTCTCTTGTAGGAGGTGCGCCATATTTCGATGCAAGCGTCAAGTCCGGAAGCTATTCGCGCAGCGGTATGTTCACGGATCCTGACTGGAACTGGTGGGAACTCGCTGGCAAGACAATAGGTATCATCGGCCTTGGAAACATAGGTGGCAAGGTCGCGAAGATAGCGGAAGCCTTCGGCATGAAGGTATGCTATTTCTCGACTTCAGGTACAGGTCACTGCAAGGACTATCCATGCCTTCCGCTGGATCAGCTTCTAGCGCGGTCAGACGTGGTGTCCGTGCATGCCCCTCTGAATGACAGGACGTTGAATCTTATCGGTCCTGAAGAGTTGAGGCTGATGAAGCCTACGGCGTATCTTGTCAACATGGGCCGTGGAGCGATCATCGATGAAAAGGCTTTGGCTGATGCTGTGGATGCCGGCGTGATCGCCGGAGCCGGCATAGATGTCTTCGTGACCGAACCGATACCGGAGGATCATCCGTATCTGATGATGAAGCATCCGGAAAGGATGAGACTTGCTCCCCATGTGGCTTGGGCAAGCATGGAGGCCCGGCAGCGTCTGGTAGGGATGATGGCTGACAACATCATGAAGGGATGGTAAGGAATGACTGCAGATAGGGGCATAGACAGGTCCAGAGGGGTAGAACAGCTGATCTACTTCTCGATGTGGCTTCTCGTGGTGATGTTTCCGCTCATCAGCGAGCTTCTGCAGGCTGCGCGCGGAAACGTGTTTTCGTGGAAGGATGTCTCCTGGTGGTGGGGCGGAATGCTTCCGTATCTTGTTCTTTTCCTCATCCACAATTATGTCCTGATCCCGTCATATCTTTTCGATCACAAACTCAAGAGATATTCTTTCGGTGTCTTTCTGCTGATAGCTTCGTTTGCGGTTTATGAGATATTTGCATTTGATGACAGGAGAACTGTGCTGAATTCTCCCGATGCCATGGAGCAGGTGCTTCGCAGCCCTCTCGAGATGCCGATGCCTCTCCTTCTCAATGTGCTGCTGGCATTCCTTATGCTCGGCTTCAATCTGGCCATAGTCCTGCTGTTCAGGAACCAGAGGGAACAGGAGCATCGTAAGATTCTGGATAATATGAGGATGCAGGAGGAACTCAAGTATCTCAAGGCTCAGTTGAATCCGCATTTCTTTATGAACATGCTGAACAACATACATGCGACGGTCGAGGTGGACCAGCCCAAGGCACAGGATATGATTCTGGAGTTGTCCAAGCTCATGCGTTATGTCCTTTATGACGGAGAAAACGAGATGACGACATTCGCCCAGGAGGTGCGCTTCATTTCCAGTTATGTGGCTCTGATGCGCCAGAGATATCCGGCAGACAAGGTGTCTGTAGAACTGAACGTCCCGGAATTCCCGTCGGACAGGGTCAAACTGCCTCCTCTCCTTTTCATAGCCTTCGTCGAAAATGCATTCAAGCACGGAATAAGCTACCGGAGGAAGTCTGTCATAAAGATATCCATGGCGTCTTTGGACGGCACCATACGTTTCTTCTGCCGTAACACCAAGCCGGAAAAGTCTTCCGATGAGAGTACGAAGGGAGGAGTCGGTCTCGAGAATGTCCGCCGAAGGCTGGCCCTTCTTTATGGAGACGATGCTTCTTTAAGAATAGAGGACGGATCCGATTATTTTACTGTAAATCTGACAATACCATGCCGATGAAGATAAGATGCATTGCCGTAGACGATGAACCTATGGCTCTCGACAAGCTCAGGAACTATATCGAAAGGACGCCGTACCTTGAGCTCGTAGGACTTTGCGAAGGGACTTACGATGCCATGCAGCTGCTTGCTGCTGAAAAGGTGGACGCCATGTTCATTGATATAAACATGCCGGATATGAACGGCCTGGAGTTCGTCAAGACATTGACGGATCCTCCGCTTGTCGTCTTTACGACAGCTTATGCGGAATACGCCGTCGACAGCTACAAGGTCCGTGCTGTGGACTATCTGCTCAAGCCGTTCGGCTTTGCGGATTTCCAGCGTACTGCCGGCCATCTCCAGAAGCAATATGCTCTGCTCCATCCTGAACAGGATTCTTCTGTTTCGGCATCTTCCGGTCAGCAGGAGCCGGATGCCCTTTATTTCAAGGTCGATTACAGATATCTGAGAGTCCCGGTCGGCGATATCATGTATATCGAGGGCATGAATGAGTATCTGAAGGTATATACGGGCACTGCGGACCCTTTCCTGACGCACACTACTTTCCGCCAGGTAAAGGAGATGCTTCCGGAGACATTCATACAGGTCCACCGTTCGTATGTCGTAAACATGAGTCATGTGCGCGAAGTGGAAAGAGGAGTGATCCTTATGTCGGACGGAGCCCGCATTCCGGTCAGTGACGGCAATAAAGAGGCCTTCATGCACTATCTTCAGAGCCATTCTGTAAGGAAATAGGAAAAAACTTGCTATCTTGCGGAAAATTTGGACTTACCACATGAAGAAAGCACTTATTATGGCGCTTATGCTTTTGTGCGGCATCGCTCTCGATGCTTCTGCACAGATAGATGAGGCGACTGCGGCGAAGCGTGCCGCAAGAAGAAACATGGTCGTTAAGGAGTGGAACACAGATGCGAAGACCAAGACAAAATGGATGGACCGCGTCACTACCTACAACGACAAGGGTGAGAAACTCGAGGAGATCGAGTACAACCGCTATGGACAGGCATGGCGCAAGACCTTTGAATACGGTCCGAACGGAAAGATCGTCAAGGAAACCGAATATGATGACAGAGACAAGGTCGTCATGATCAGGAAGTTCGAACACAATCCTGACAATACAAAGAAGAAACAGTACAATTATTCTCCGAAAGGACATCTCCTGACTGTCAAGATCTTCGAGTACTCCTATGATGGACCTGAAGCCGAGAATTGATCTGGAAGACCTTCCTGTATGGGAGAGGATACGCCCGATTTCCCTGAAGGAGATGGACGGCGTCAAGCTGATGAACAGGATCGATACCAAGTTCGTGACGAGCGAGTCTGTGCTGGTAGGGATTCTTGATGATGCAGCCGATGCCGGATATCGCGTGTGCACGATCGACGGACAGAAGATCCACAGCTATACTTCCCTATACTTCGATACTCCCGACCTTTCCATGTATACGGCTCATCACAATGGCCGCAAGGTGCGTCAGAAGGTCCGTACAAGGACTTACGATATTTCCGGTGACACTTTTCTGGAGATAAAGCGCAAGAACAACAAGGGACGAACGAAGAAGAAACGCATCTCCATACCTCAGTCGGATTTTGACGATTTCAAGGCCAACAAAGAAGCGTGCCGTTACCTGGCCGGCCATTCATGGTTTACGGCAGAAGGACTTGTGCCGCGCTGTACAACGGAGTTCAGGCGTATCACCCTCGTCAATCCGTCCATGACAGAAAGGCTTACCATCGACACGCAGATATGCTTCCGCAATTTCATGAACGGAAACAGTTCCTCGCTGAAGTCTGCGGTAATCATAGAGCTCAAGCAGGACGGCAGGGTGGATTCGCAGATGAGGAGCATCCTCCTGCAGAGAAGAGTGAAGCCGTTCCGTGTAAGCAAGTACTGCATGGGAAATGTCGCCACGGATCCGCTGATCAAGGGCAACAGGTTCAAGGCGAAAATGAGATATATAGAAAAGACAATAAACGATACAATCATCTGATATGAAGAGCATTTACAGAATCATTGCGGCGGTGACAATGCTGCTTTTCGGAAGCCTTGCGCTCGCCTCTGCGCAGGTCGAGGACAATACACAGTATCTCCCGGTCGAGGAGGAACTGAGTTCGGAGGAATTTCCTGAATTCGATCCTTCGATTGCAGCTGAGAACGGCTATCTTGTAGAGGCGGACGAACTGGGTAACTATAAGGTCGAAAGCCCTTTCAAGGCTGTTCTGGAGTCAATCCTGGACTTGCTGAAGAGCTTCTTGTTCAACCTTTTCATCTGCTGGATAATAGTACATTTCCTATACTATAAGAGAAACGGAAGCGGAGCATATTATTTCACGTTCATCGTGTTCTCGTCAGCTATGTTCATGATACTCTTTGTCATGAGCAGCATGAGCATCCAGATCGGTTTCACCCTCGGTCTCTTCGCCATCTTCGGAATGATACGATACAGGACGGAGACGATCCCGGTTCGGGAAATGACATATCTGTTCATAATCATAGCCCTCTCTGTGGTCAACGGTATAGGAAACGAATTGCCGTTCCTTGAGCTTCTTGTGGCCAATCTCGTGATAGTCCTCCTGATGCTCTTCATCGAATTCGAATTCCTTGAAGGACGTACTTCCACCAAGCTTGTCATCTATGACAGGATCGATATGATTACTCCTGAGAAACGTCCGGAGCTCATCGAAGACTTGAAAAAGCGTCTTGGTCTGGATATCGTCAAGGTTGATGTCGGCCAGGTGGATTTCCTGAAGGATTCCGCATTCGTGAAGGTTACATACCGTCTTGGCAAGAAGGAAAAGAATGATGCTGATCAGATCGTAAAGGCTAAGGAATTTACAGAAGACAAGTGATTTCAATGAAAAAGATACTGACATTTGCATTGCTCCTGATGGGAGCGGCGGTGCTTCGCGCACAGGAACCAGTAAAGGAGATACATGACGAGGATTCCGATATCAGGGGCAGGGTGGCTGCAGAAGTGGACTGGAAGGCTTTCAAGGGCTTTCACGTATATGCGTCCGAGGAACTTCGTCTTGACGAGAACTTCTCTCATGTGGACAGACTTCATGGCACGCTTGGAGCAAGCTATAAGATAAACCGCCATCTCAAGACAGAACTGGAGTACAATCCGATTGTGGACTTCAAGACAGGCAAGGCGGACCAGTGGCGTCACAGGATTGCATATGGACTGACCGGGAACCTCAAGTGGAGCCAGTTCAAGTTTTCTCTCAGGGAGAAGATCCAGGTCACCAGAAAGATGGATGACAAGAATCCATATCAGGAACCGAAGTGGAAGGCTGCCTTGAGGTCACGCTTAAAGGTAAGCTATGACTTCCATACCCGCTGGGAACCGTATATGTCTGTCGAGTTGAGACATTATCTCAATTCGCCTGACTGGACATGGGATGCTGCCGGCAATACCGTGTACGGTGGCTATTCTGATGCATACATGGACAGGGTAAGGGCTGAAGCCGGTGTGGAATACGCGTTCAGCAAGGACCACCGCCTCGAAATCTATGTGATGTATGACCGCTGCTATGAAAAGGAGTATGACTCCAAGAGGAAGAAGCCTGTACTGAAGACAGTCTGGTTCCATACGGGAAACTACCTCACCCTCGGTCTGGCCTACAAGTTCAAGCTCTGATGGAACCAAGGACCCTCTGATTAACAGTCAGATTTGCTCTCTGCGGCCTCCAAATGCTCCGCATTTGCAGGCTACCAACTGAGCTATTCGGGAATATGTTGATTATCTGTTACTTACGAAAGTGGTTTTTCGTGGTGAAACTGTGATAATCTTCCTGCAAAATCAAGAAATCTTCAGCGGTTTACATCTTGTTTTACATCCAAGGTGTATTCCAAAGTAGGTTAAACTTAAATCTGACACAAATATAGCGACTATTAGCCTTAAGTTTGCATAATCCTTGAAAAATCTTAATTTTGCAGAATATATGAGAACGAGAAAGGAAATAGTTGATGAGATCCGTCAGATTGTGAAAACTGTTGCCCCAACAGCGGAAGCGTTTCTGTATGGCTCTGAAGCTCGCGGAGAAGCACGAGTTGACAGCGATATTGATGTTCTGGTTCTTATGGATGGAAACGGAGATCGTTTGACTTTGGCAGATGAAGATGTGATCAGATGGCCATTGTACGAACTTGAATTAGAGACAGGAGTTCTCATCAGCCCGCTTATAATGCTGAAAAAGAATTGGTACGACAGACCTATAAAAACACCGTTCTACTATAATGTAATGAGGGAGGGAATCAGATTATGAAAGATGTATTTGACCCGGAAAGCAAGAAGGCTCTTATTGATTACAGAATAGAAAGGGCGTATGAGACTCTGAAAGAAGCTAAGTATAATTCTGATGGTGGCTTCTACCATGCGGCAGTCAACAGAATGTATTATGCATGTTTCTATGCTGTGATTGCGTTGTTGCTCAAATATGATATTTCAACCCAGACACATCAAGGCGCTCGTGCAATGCTGGGATTGCACTTCGTGTCAAAAGGTATATTGAGCAAGGAGGATGGGAAAACATTCCACGACTTGTTTGAGAAAAGGCACAGCGGAGATTACGATGATTTTGTTTTCTGCGATAAAGAAATGGTAGATGAACTTTATCCACGAGCTGTGAAGTTCATTGATGATGTGAAGAACCTCTTACAATAATAATTTTGAGATCTATTCACAAAGAAAAAGAGGTTGCGATTTCTCGTAACCTCTTGATTTTTAGTGCTCCCGAACTTGGACTTGAACCAAGGACCCTCTGATTAACAGTCAGATGCTCTAACCAACTGAGCTATTCGGGAATTTGTTCTCTCAAACGTTTTCTTTTCGTTTGGGATTGCAAAGGTAGGCATTTTTTCTTTACCTTCAAACTTTTTTGCAAAAAATTTTAGAAAAAGTGCGACTTTCTGCATTTTTTACGGATTGAACGATTTTTTGTGTACATTTGTGTTTCTATCGGAACTAACCGGCCATCAGGCACTAAAACTGATTTTTATGGACATTGATCTTTTGTCGAAAATGGTCAAGGAACTTATCCTTGATGACGATAGGGTGGTACTCCCGGGACTCGGCTGCTTTGTGGCCGAGATTGTGCCTGCGTCTTTTTCAGATAAGGGCTACACGATCAATCCTCCATATAGAAAGCTGTATTTCCGTTCGCGCCCGGACGAGGGTGATGCGCTGATCGATTTCTATGCAAAGTCAAACAATGTGGACTTTGAGGTGGCCGAAAAGATCATCAAGGACTTCCTGATGGAACTTAAATCCATTCTTCATGTGAAGAAGACCGTTGTCTTCCCCGGCCTGGGAAGGTTGAGGGCTACCAAGGAGAATAATCTGTTCTTCATAGCTGATGAAGACCTGGACATCTATCCTATGGGATTCGGCCTTGAGCCTATATCGCTTAAGACTCACAATGAGACAAGGGAGGAGGTCAGTGCGGCAGTAGTCGGCCTGAAGGCCATTCTTGATGAAGCACCTCAGGAGACTGTGTCTGAACTGGAACCTGTAGTCGAACCGGAACCTATAGTCGAACCGGAACCTGTAGTCGAACCTGAGCCAGTCGTCGAACCGGACCCTGCGCCAGTCGTCGAGCCACAGCCTGAACCACAACCAGCTCCTGACCCTGAACCAGAAAAGGAACCTGAATCGGAACCTGAACCTGAACCGGAACTTGAAACGAAGACGAAGGGCAAGGCCGGCAAGACCCTTCTGATCATATTGGCAATCATCGCTATCCTTCTGATTGCATATATGGCAATCGGACGTCTTTGTCCGGACCTTGTGGACCGTATCCTCTACAGTCCGGAGGAACTTAAGATCCTTAACCAGAATATTTAAATGCTTAAATACATAGAAAGACACACTATCGCCTGCTATGATACAGACGCAGCATGGCGGCTCAAGCCCACTTCATTCATGAATCTGGCCCAGGAGGCCGCCGGCCGTCATGCCGTATATCTTGGTTTCGGCTATGATGATCTCATTGCAACGAACATGGCATGGATACTTTCGAGAGTCCATGTGGAATTCGTCGACACCCCGCTTTGGCGCGAGGAGATTACCTTGAATACATGGCATAAGGGTCTCAACCGCCTTTTCTTTCTCAGGGACTTCATCCTGACGGACGACAAGGGGAATGAGAGGGTCAAGGCCACGACTTCATGGCTTGTGATGAATCTGGAGACGAGACGTCTCGTGCGTGATCCCAAACTCCTTGAAGAGGATACCATATGTACTGAAAACGTCATCGAGACCCCGGCCGACAAGGTCCAGATGCCGAAGGATGTCGTACCTGAACTCGTGATGGAACATGTCGTCGCATATTCCGACATCGATACGAACGGCCATACCAACAACGCGATGTACATGCAGTGGGCCATGGATGCAGTCGACTATGAGATCGCCTCGACCATGCCGGTCAGAAGCTTTACCATCAACTTCAACCATGAGACCAAGGCGGGTGAGAAGGTGGCGATATATAAGGCTGTCGTACAGTCGGAGGACGGTCGTCACGTGTTCGTTGAAGGTAAGATCGGAGATACTTCATCATTCTGTGTCGAAATAGTATTCTGACGATGATAGAGCTTGTATATCCATACGATCCGGCTCCGGTTGTTCCGGCACCTACGGCGGAGACTTCTGTCGCGAGGGCGGCTGCGAGCGAATGGTTCCCTGTGGTGGAGCCTAGCGGGCTTGTGGTGGGACAGTCGACCAGGCAGTATTGTCACAGTGGAGCGAAGCCGCTGCATCCTGTCATCCATATCCACATAATCGACCGTTACAGCCGCGTCTATCTCCAGAAACGTTCCATGTCGAAGGATATCCAGCCTGGTAAATGGGATACGGCCGTCGGCGGGCACGTGTCTTACGGCGAGGGCATCCGCGAGGCGGTTTTCCGTGAGGCTTTCGAGGAACTGGGACTGGTGGAGTTCAATCCGATCTGGCTTGAGACATACGAGTTCGAGTCGCCTGTCGAAAGGGAAATGGTGAATGTGTTCGCTGCCGTAGGGTATTACGAGCTTCATCCGGACCTCGACGAAGTGGACGAGGGACGCTGGTGGGAACTTGAAGAGATTGACGCCAATCTGGGAAAAGATGTCTTTACGCCGAATTTCGAGTCGGAGTTTCAGATGATACGCAGGCAGCTTCTGGCCTTGCTCTGATCCTGTTTGTATAAGTCTATTTATTTGATTAAATTTGTATCTGTTATACCAAAGTGTATCAGAGATGTCAAGCATGGAATGTTTTGTGCCGTCGATGTCTGGAGATGACATAGGCACTACAGTAGAGTCGTTCAGCAGAAGTTCTTCATTCTCAGGTGTCACGATCCTGCACGGAGTGTCGCTTCGCCAGACGGAGACGCTCCGCAG
This sequence comes from Bacteroidales bacterium, assembly GCA_017937885.1. Classification (GTDB taxonomy): domain Bacteria; phylum Bacteroidota; class Bacteroidia; order Bacteroidales; family UBA932; genus Cryptobacteroides. The sequence continues at coordinate 14,657 of JAGBCS010000083.1, read as the reverse complement.
CATAGCTGAAGCAGCATCGGAAAAGTATCTTCTTGTCTATACAAAGGACCAGCCTCTGGAAATGGGCCTGTTCGCCCTTGACCGTCTTGTCGCCGTCGCGGAGGACACCCGTGCGGACATGCTGTATGCAGACCATTATGAGCTTGTGCGGAGTGCCGAGGGAGAAACGCTCATGAGGAAGCATCCTCTGATCGACTGTCAGAAGGGAGCGTTGAGGGATGACTTCGATTTCGGAAGCGTCCTCGTGTTCCGGACTTCTTCGTTCAGGAGGGCGGTTCGTGCCATGGAGAACGACCGTCAGTGGGGGGCGCTATACGATCTCCGTCTGCGGATGAAGAACATCGTGCATGTGAATGAATATTTATACACGGAAATAGAAACGGACACCCGCCGTTCAGGAGAGAAACAGTTCGACTATGTGGATCCGAAGAACAGGGCGGTACAGATCGAGATGGAGCAGATATGCACGGAGCATCTCAAGCGTATCGGCGCGTGGCTGAAACCTGAGTTCAAGGGAATCGACAGCAAAGACGCGAGGTTCCCGGTTACGGCTACCGTCGTGATACCTGTATTCAACAGGGTGAGGACCGTGAAGGATGCGGTCGAAAGTGCTCTGATGCAGGAATGTGGCTTTCCGTTCAATGTCATCGTCGTGGACAATCATTCGACTGACGGTACGACAGAGATCCTTGAGGAAATGGCTGCAAGGGACGGAAGGCTTGTGCATGTCGTCCCGGCGAAGCATGATCTGGGAATCGGCGGATGCTGGAATGTCGCTGTTCATCACGATGCGTGCGGCGAATATGCTGTCCAGCTGGACAGTGACGATGTGTACAGCGGGCCCGACACGCTGGCGAAGATCGTCAAGGCTTTCCGTGAACAGGACTGCGCCATGGTGGTAGGCACTTATCAGATGACGGACTTCAATATGAATCCGATACCTCCAGGAGTCATCGACCATCGCGAATGGACGGAAGATAACGGACGTAACAATGCTCTGAGAATCAACGGTCTCGGCGCTCCGAGAGCCTTCTGGACGCCGCTTCTTCGTACCTTGAATCTTCCGAATACAAGCTACGGCGAGGACTATGCCCTCGGCCTTCGCATCAGCCGTGAGTACAGGATCGGACGCATATACGACGTCCTGTACTGCTGCCGCAGGTGGGACGGCAATTCCGATGCGGCGCTCGATATAGAAAGAGTGAATGCGAACAATCTGTACAAGGACCGCATCCGTACATGGGAACTTGAGGCACGACTCAGAATGAACAGGAAATGAGCAGTAATAAGGCATTGCATAAATTCGTAGGAGACCAGCTGTCGCGCTGGCCTCTTGCTTGCGACAACTTCCGGGCGCTGAAGAATGTAAAGGTGCGTGAGATGGATGCAGGCGGACTGAAAGTGCGTCTGCAGTTCAATCCGGCCAGGATGATCTCGTCAGCGGCAAAGCTTGACAAGGCTGATATATCGGCGCGCCGGTGCTTCCTTTGCCGGGAAAACCGTCCGAAGGAACAGATAATGCTGAAGTTCGAAGGCCGGAAAGGCAAGAAGTATCATATATTGGTGAATCCATACCCGATATTCCCGGACCATCTGGTGATCGCTGCGGACAGGCATACGGACCAGTCGATCCGGCGCCGGTATGTGGACATGCTGGATCTCGCCAGGAAATACGACGGATTCACATTCTTCTATAATGGTCCCCGCAGCGGAGCCTCCGCACCTGATCACCACCACTTCCAGGCGGCTCCGAAAGGATTGATCCCGCTTCAGGAAGATATCGATCAGATGCATGCCGGAACGGCAGGTCTGAAGTATCTCGCTTCTGTCCAGGATGCATCTCTGTATCATTATGAAAAGTTCACGACAGGGGTCTTTGCGATACGGTCCCAGACGTCGAAGTCTGCTGCAAAACTGTTCTACAGGCTTCTTGACTGTGCGGAAATCCCGGAAGGAGAGACTGAACCTCTGTTCAACCTTTTCACATATTACACGGAAGGAGAGTTCCGCTCTATAGTCGTGTTCCGCAGCCGCCACCGGTCGCACCATTATTTCAGCGAAGGAGAGGATCACCTTACCATGAGTCCGGGCTGTGCCGATATGGGAGGCGTGTTCATTGTCCCTGTGGAACAGGAATATTTCAAACTGAACAGGGAACTCCTTGAAGAGATGATAGCTGAAGTGTCGCTGACAAAGGATGAAGAGCTGAGGATAATCGGAAGGCTTGTCAGGACCCAGCCGGAACTGCACGTAGGGGTAATGTCGGCAAAAGAGATTGACTTTGAGATACTTTCAGACGGAGCAGGACGCCGAAGAGCTATATTGCGGGAAGGAAAGATCGAGTATGACGGCGCCTTGTATGACGAACTGTACTTCGAGGCGCAGACACCTTCTACCATGTTTGCAGAACCGTCGTTCGTGCTTCATGACGTCACGATAGGAGTGAATTTCCACTGGGAGAGAAAAGAGGACCAGAAGTTTGCCGGTGCCCTGAAGATCATAGCGGACAAGGATAAACTTACGGCAGTCAACATAGTAGGAGTCGAGGATTACCTTCTGAGCGTCATATCGTCAGAGATGAGTGCGACGGCTTCGGAGGAGTTCCTCAAGGCCCATGCCGTGATTTCCCGCTCATGGGTGATGGCTCAGATGGCCTCAGCCCGAAGAAGGCGCAAGACTCAGGTCCCGGATGGAGTGACTGACCTTCCGTCGCTTGTCTGGCATCTTGACAGCATGACAAGACCTGAGGAACAGCCGGAGGAGGGAACGGTATATGAGTACGTGAAATGGTATGACCATGATGACCACCGCCTCTTTGACGTATGCGCAGACGACCATTGCCAGAGATATCAGGGACTTACGCGCGCCACAGGAAAGACAGTCCGCAGGGCGGTCGACAGCACCTGGGGGCAGGTCCTGAAATGTGGGGAGGATCTTTGTGACGCACGTTTCTCGAAGTGTTGCGGCGGGGTCATGGAGAGTTTCAGCACATGCTGGGATGATGTGGAAAAGCCATATCTCCAGCCGCTTCCGGATACTCCGGACCATGATCTTGACGGGGATTGCTTCTGCGATACGGAGGACAAGGATATCCTTGGACAGGTACTTAACAACTATGACCGTGAAACGGTGGACTTCTACAGATGGCGTGTCGTATATGACAGGAAGGAACTCTCTGCACTGATAGAGAAAAGAAGCGGTATACGTATAGGTATACTTCAAGATATGAAGCCTCTCGCACGAGGAAGGTCCGGCAGGATATGCCGTCTTGAGATAAAAGGAAGCCTGAAGACTCTGATTGTCGGCAAGGAGTTGGAGATCAGAAGGATACTTTCCGATAGCCATCTGAAAAGCTCAGCCTTTGACATCACGTTCGAAGGTGACGATGTGATTCTCGACGGCCGTGGATGGGGACATGGTGCCGGCCTCTGTCAGATAGGTGCAGCTGTCATGGCTTCGAAGGGATACGGATACAGACAGATACTGGAACATTATTATCCGGGGACGACTCTCTCCGGTGAAAAAATGACGGAAAATGAAGACAAGTAAAGGCATAAGCCCTTGGGTGTGGATCCCTACCCTGTATTTTGCAGAAGGCATCCCGTACTTTATCGTGAACAATATTTCGGTGGTGATGTTCAACAATATGGGCATGTCCAAGGGAGACATGGCGCTGTATACCAGCATGCTGTATCTTCCGTGGGTGATAAAGCCGTTGTGGAGCCCGTTCGTGGATATCCTGAAGACCAAGAGATGGTGGATATTGGCCATGCAGATCATTATGTCGGTGGCATTTGCTCTGACTGCCTTTACCTTGCCGCATCCTTCTGCAGAGGTTATCGCCGCAGGCGGCACCTCTGTCTCGCTCTTTACCGTTACGCTGGTACTGTTCTGGATAACGGCTTTCGCCTCCGCAACGCACGACATTGCGGCGGACGGATTCTATATGCACGCCCTCGAAGCCGGAGATCAGGCTGTGTTTGTCGGTATAAGAAGCACATTCTACCGCCTTTCATCCATTTTCGGCCAGGGAGTCCTTGTCGTTATCGCCGGGTATCTTGAACAACGTCTTGCGGATATCCCGCAGGCATGGACGATCACTTTGACCGGCTGTTCACTGCTGTTCTGCTGCATCACACTGTGGCACATATTCAGACTTCCGAAGCCTTCGTCAGACATGCTTCGTGATGACAGGATGACGGCCGCAGATATCGTCCGGGAGTTTGTGCGCACGTTTGTCACGTTCTTCCGTAAGAAACATGTGTGGATTGCGCTGACTTTCATGCTTCTGTATCGACTTCCGGAAGCCTTCCTTGTCAAGATGATGAACCCGTTCCTGCTTGACTCTCAGGCCGAAGGCGGACTCGGGCTTTCTACGGCATCTGTCGGTCTCGTATATGGTACGGTAGGAACCCTGGCGCTTACTTTGGGCGGAATCCTTGGCGGCATAGCGGCGTCGCGATGGGGACTTAAACGTTCGCTGTGGCCGATGGCCCTCAGCCTCACTCTTCCATGCCTGTCCTTTGTGTTCCTTGCGGCCTTCCAGCCTCAGAACATGTTGCTGATCAGTTCCTGCGTGGCTTTGGACCAGTTCGGATACGGCTTCGGATTCACCGCATACATGCTGTATCTGATGTACTTTTCGGAAGGAGAATTCAAAACGGCACATTATTCGCTGTGCACTGCATTCATGGCCTTGAGCATGATGCTTCCGGGTATGGTTGCAGGTTATATCCAGGAAGCCATAGGTTATGTACACTTCTTCGGTTTCGTGATGGTATGCTGTCTTGTGACAGTCTTCGTGACCTTCATGCTGAAAGTGGATCCGGAATATGGTAAGAAATGATTAAATCGGAATCGTTATGAAAAAAATGCTTTTCGCAGCTTCTGTAGCTGCAATCTGTGGATTGTCTTCTTGCGGACAGCAGGCTGACGTGGCTCCTGCGCAGGGATCACGTACCGGCTTTGCCCTCTCGTTCTTCAGGAATGTGAACAAGACCGTCCCGTCTTCGGAAAATGTGTTCGTGTCTCCTTATAGTGCCGGTGTGGCCCTTTCGATGCTTACTGAAGGTGCCGAAGGACAGACGAAGGTGGAACTTGACAATGCCCTCAACGGCTGCCTTTTCATGAAGGAACAGTTGTCCGAAGGGGATACGGTAGTGGTGAAATCGGCAAATTCCGTATGGGTGGACAGCGATTTCAGCATAAGGAACCATTATGTGTCCCTTCTGCAGAAGGATTATGACGCAGCGGTCGAGAACCTGAGCTTTGCCGATCCTGCCACAGTTCCGGCAATTAACGGATGGTGTGCAGACAATACGAACGGTAAGATTACCGAAATACTCGACAAGCTTTCGCCCGATATGGTGATGGTACTGATCAATGCTCTGTATTTCAACGCTCCATGGCAGGATCAGTTCGATTCATCCCTTACTGCCGAGCAGCCGTTTTACGGGCAGGCCGGCGAGCAGAGGGTACAGATGATTGCCAGAAAGGGATATTACAATTATGCTGAATATCAGGGGTGTCAGATCATCCAGCTCCCATACGAAGGAGGACGTTACTCGATGTATGTCATCCTTCCGTCTTCAGGGGTGGACATTAATTCTGTACTTCCATACGTGAATGAGTCTGTTTATGATGCCGCGATGAAGATGCTTGCTCCACAGGAGGTGCGCTTCAAGATGCCGAAGGTCAGGCTGGAGACAGAGCTGCTGCTGAACAATACCCTCAAGAATATGGGTGTGCAGACGGCTTTCACTTCAGCTGCCGACTTCAGGGGGATAGCGGCGACAGGCCCTCTTGCCGTCGATCAGGTGAAGCAGAAATGCTACATAGACGTTACCGAGACCGGCACGGAAGCTGCCGCCGTGACCAGCATCCAGATGAGGCTGACTTCTGTACGGCCGGAGATGAATGTCAAGACCATGACAGTGGACCGTCCGTATCTCTTTGTGATAGCTGACAAGGACAACATCCTCTTTGCAGGAAAGATAGTGAATTTCAAATAATTAAAAGCTGAAATGAAGAAACTGTTCGTTACGATATTCTGCCTTGTGGCGCTTGTCTTCTGTGCTGATGCAACACGTCCTGTGGTCAAGCCCGGCATAGAGGTCCTGGCGGAAAACGGCTTTGAGGGGCTCAAGGGCCGTCGCGTAGGCCTGGTGACCAACCCAAGCGGTGTGGACCGCCATCTGAGGTCGACCATTGATATCCTTTACAATGCCACTGGTGTGGAACTTGTGGCTCTTTACGGACCAGAGCATGGCGTCCGAGGCGATGTCTATGCCGGGGGCAAGGTGTCCGATACCCGTGATGCGGCTACAGGACTTCCCGTCTATTCCCTTTATGGAGAGACGCGAAAGCCGACACAGGCGATGCTTGACGGCATCGATGTCATGGTGTATGACATACAGGATGTCGGAGTACGCTCATATACCTTTATCAGCACTCTGGGCCTTGTGATGGAGGCCTGTGCGCAGAAAGGAGTGGAAGTGATGGTGCTTGACAGACCTAATCCTCTTGGAGGCAATAAGATAGAAGGATGCTACGTCGAGCAGCCTTTCAATTCGTTTGTCAGTCAGTATAAGATCCCGTATGTGTACGGACTGACAGTGGGCGAACTGGCGATCATGATAAATGAAGAAGGCCTCAACAGAGGCCAGAAGGGCAATCAGGCTCCTGTGAAATGTGACCTTACGGTGGTTCCGATGGAAGGCTGGGAACGTGACATGCTGTATGAGGATACCGGTCTTCCTTGGGTACTTCCTTCGCCGAACATTCCGTTCAAGGAGACCCCGATGTATTATGCCGCGGCGGGTGTGTGCGGCGAACTGTACGGTTTCCTGAACATAGGCATAGGATATACTCTTCCTTTCCAGCTGTTCGGAGAGACATGGCTGGATCCGGAAAAGCTGAAGTCCCGTCTCGAGAGCTATGACCTTCCAGGAGTCTCTTTCCGTACGATCTGGTACAAGCCGATATCCGGTCGTCTGAAAGGACAACTGGTGAAGGGACTCCAATACTTCTTTACGGATTATGAAGAAGCCTATATTACGGAAACGCAATTCTATGTCATGCAGGCGGTTGCGGAGCTGTATCCTGATAAGAAGCCTTTCGATGTCATCAGCGGCTACGGACTGTTCGACAAAGTTTGTGGCACAGATTATGTAAGGAAGGAATTCAGCAAGAGGTACAAAGTAGCGGATATCAAGGATTATTGGCGGAAAGACGACGAGGCTTTCCGTACCTTGTCGCAAAGATACCACATCTACTAACTAAAACTCACAATTATGGGATCAATCAGAAAAATGATGGCTGCAATGCTCATGAGCTTGACATTTGCGGCCTTTCAGTCTGAAGTATCTGCTCAGACAGGAAGAAATGAATCCCGCACGGCAACGAGAACTTCACGCCAGGCGGGAAGCAGCTCAAACGTGAAGAAATCTACACCTACCAGACAGACGTCTGTCAGGCCTTCTTCCCAGACTCGTCCGGGAGGGTCAAAGTCAGGCACGACATCCATTTCAAGACCGTCAAGAAATACAACTGTAAAGGCAAAAGGGTCAGGCATATCTTCCGACCGCAAGCCGAGCACGACCGTCTCACGCCCTTCATCATCGAAGCCTTCTGTGAGCAGGCCGATGACAAAACCCGGCGCTTCTGACAAGCCGGCAATCACCAGACCGTCGAATCCGTCTGTAAGACCTTCGGTCAAGCCGGATGTTTCCGGATCGAAGACTCCGGACTTCAAGCCGGGAAACCAGGGCAAGCCTGTGACCGTGACCCGTCCGGGACGTCCTACCTCAAAGCCTTCTGACAGGCCGTCGGGAGACAGACCGTCGGTAAGACCGGACAAGGGACCTGGCGACCGTCCTGGAAAAGGCCCCGGACATGGACCAGACAAGCCTGAACACGTCCGTCCTGACCATAAGCCGCACGGACCTAGAGTGCACCCACGTGACCGCGATTTCATGTCATGGCACACTCCTGCCCGTTTCTGGACATCGCATCACCATTGCTATGGCCATAGGGTTAGAGTTCTGCCTAGAAACGTGATACGTCATCACTACCACGGCGTGACCTATTACTGTTATGATGACATCTGGTATCGTCCTTATGGCGGACATTATGTCGTGTGCAGACCTCCGTTCGGAACCATACTTGCTGCGAATGTAATCGCCGACATGGCTTGGGCTGCCGTGAACATGTCTTATTACTATACGGCGCTGAATGCATATGATCAGATCAATGACAACAACAGGTACATTGCCGAGCAGAATGAGATCATAGCGAAGAACAATGCCCTCATAGCGGCTCAGAATGCGCAGATCTCAATGAATCAGAGTGCTGCGGATGCATCATATGCTCTTGCCAACAAGCTTGGTCTTGTACAGAGCTATGCTGCAGCAGGAACAGAGTATTTCTATCAGGATGGAGTCTTCTATGTGAAGGATTCAAACGGGGAATACAAGGTGATAGTACCTCCGGCAGGTGCTCTTGTTGAAACCCTCCCAGAGGACTACGACATGATAACCCTTAATGACGGCAACGAGTACTACAAGGTGGATGATACCGTTTACAGGGTGACCGTGGTGGATGGAAAACCGTATTTCGAGGTGCTCGGACAGCTTATCGCCTGATCCTTATCTCACCTCCGTACGGATTGAAAGAGAACATGGCTTTATCACCGCGAACGGTGACTTCGAGAGGCTGGCCGTCCTGGTCAGCCTTTATTCTTTTACCCCCTGTAATGACTTCCATAGTAAGGAGCGTGTCAAAAATGGCTGGGTTGAGGTACAGGCCAGGGGTGATGAAAAGGCTTCTGCCGTCGGCCTTGATGTCCAGCTGCGTGCTTTCAGCTGCCTTTTTGTATGCCGCCACATCCTTGAATGTGCCGACCCATATGCTGTCCTCACGTTCCTTGACATAGTCGAGGAAACGGGTGAAGTCAGCGGGGTCTTCATAGCAGTCATAGCCGTAGTTGATGCCATGGGTCATTCCGGCTATCCAGCTGCGCGATGCAAGGGCGTCGGCAACCTGCTTATGGAGATATTCGTCCGGGGAGTGCTGGCCTCCGAGCCAGAATTCCTCTTTCCTCGTGCCCGCTCTTCCTTCGCTGGCCAGACGGAGCAGGGCAGGAGTACGGGCGTTATAAGGGAAACAGAATGTCACCGGAGAAACACCTGTATGCTTCTCGATCGCAATATCGTTTCTCTTTATTTCATTCCAGGCTTCTTCTGGGGTAAGTTCCGTCAGATTCGGATGCGACCAGCTGTGGTTTGACATCTCGTGGCCTCGCGCGTGCATATCCTTGACTTCGCTCCATGTGATATGGGTAGTGTCAAGTTGCGGATCGTCATGGATCCATGCGCAGCAGAGCCAGAAAGTTCCCCTCCATCCTCTCTTTTCCAGTTCCGGAGCGACGATGGTGTAGTGCTCCTTCATTCCGTCGTCGAAAGTGAAGCTGATCGCACAGCTCTTTCCGTCCTTATAATCTGCAATCCTTACATTCTCGGGGCTCAAACCGCTTGTGCAGCCTAATGCGAATGCCGCTGCCGTCATGATCATGACCAGTGTCCTTTTCATTTGTCTATAATAATTTTCTGTATGTTTCTTCCAATTGTCTGCTGTCTCCGGATGAATGCAGTTCCATTCTGAATCCGTCTTTTCTGACAAGGCCTTCCTCCTCCATCACTTCGAGAAGATGTCTTGCAACTGCGGGTGCGGGGTCTATTACCTCGATGTCCCGTTCAGGGTACAGAAGTCCTGCAGTCTTTCTTATCGAGCCTGTCAGGAAGGGGTAGTGTGTGCATCCGAGTACTATGCGGTCCGCTCCCTCATCAAGCAGCGGCTTGAGGCTGGCCTTTACGATCTCGTCCGTTTCCGTTCCCTCCGTCATCCCTTTCTCGACGATTTCCACGAATCCCTGGCCTACATGCTCGACAATCCTGACACCTTGTGCCCACTTGGCGCGTGTGTCGATGTATTTTGTCGCCTTCAGCGTTCCGGCTGTCGCCAGCACACCGACCACTCCTGTCCGTGTGCTTTGGGCGGCGGGCTTGACTGCCGGTTCCATTCCGATGAACCGGATCGGAAATTCCTCCCTTAGCGCTGCGATTGCGGCCGCAGTCGCCGTATTGCATGCCACAACTATGATGTCCGCGCCTTTTCCGATGAGGAAACGGGTGATCTCGCGGGCTCTTTCGATAATGTATTCCTTGGATTTTTCTCCGTATGGACAATGTGCGTTGTCTGAGAAATATGCATAACTTTCCTCAGGGAGAACCTTCCGTATCTCTCTGAATACTGACAATCCGCCTATTCCTGAATCAAATATTCCAATCATCTCACTGTAAGTCCGTTGATCATCCTCAGTTCTTCTGCGGTGAAGCTGGTGTCTGCTATTGCCTTGATGTTGTCGTCAAGCTGCTCCTTGCTGCTGGCTCCGACAATGACTGATGTCACCATTTTGTCCTTCAGCACCCATGCGAGAGCCATCTGTGCAAGAGTCTGCCCTCTTTTTGCTGCGATATCGTTCAGCTTTGAGAGCCTTTCTGTCAGCTCCGGTGTCAGAGTGTCTTTCCTGAGCGAGAAATTGCGTGCGGCTCGTGAGTCTGCAGGAATGCCGTTGAGGTATCTGCCTGTCAGAAGACCTTGTGCGAGAGGGGAGAAGGCGATGAAGCCTGTGCCCTCTGCCGCAGCCTGTTCGAGGAGGCCTTCCGTTTCAGGGACGCGGTGGAGCATGCTGTACTTGAGCTGATGCAGCAGGCACGGAACGCCGTGAGCCCTCAGATATGAATAGGCAAATGCTGCCGCTTCTGTAGGATAATTCGATATGCCCGCATAAAGTGCCTTGCCGCTGCGGACTATGTCCACAAGGGCCTGCATCGTTTCTTCGAGCGGTGTGTCCGGATCGAACCGGTGTGAATAGAAGATGTCCACGTATTCCAGATTCATTCGCCTGAGACTCTGGTCGAGGCTGCTTATCAGGTACTTGCGTGATCCGTGATTGCCATATGGACCGGGCCACATGTCGTAGCCGGCCTTGGTGGAAATGAAAAGCTCGTCCCTGTATGGGCGCAGGTCGCTCTGCATTATGCGGCCGAATGTCGCTTCAGCGCTTCCGTACGACGGTCCGTAGTTGTTAGCCAGGTCGAAATGGCAGATGCCATTGTCGAAGGCATGGAGAAGCATCTGTCTGCTGCGGTCCAGAGGGGCCGTGTCACCGAAATTCTGCCATAGTCCGAGGGATATCTCCGGAAGCAGTATGCCGCTGTTTCCGCATCTGCGGTATTTCATTCCGCTTTCATAACGGTCAGGCTTGGCTGAGTAGATGGGTTCAATCATGACGTTGTCTGTTAATTCCTACAAATATACAGATTTCTCTTTTGCTACTGTTTTAAAAATTGCTATTTTTGTATGATTTAATGATTCCGGATGCTATCCGGACCTTGATATAGAAATGATAAATACGGAGCATATAAAGCAGCTGCAGCAGAGGGTGGAGACTCTCGGCAGGTGCATATCGATCGAAGACAAGCGTGCTGATGTCGCCAAGAGGCAGGAGAGGACGCTTGCAGCTGATTTCTGGGATGACCCCAAGGAGGCGGAGAAATTTCTGAAGGAACTGGCTGGTGTCAAGTTCTGGGTTACCGGTTATGATGATGTGTCTGCGTCAGTGGAGGACCTGAATGTCCTCCATGACTTTGCTAAAGAAAGCCTTGAAGGTACATCAGAGGACGAGGTGACGGCTGAAGTCGAAGAGCTGGAGCAGGCGTACAAGGCTGCCCTTGAAGCTCTTGAGGCTCTTGAACTCCGAAATATGCTTGGTGAGGAGGGAGACAATCTCGGAGCAGTTCTGACCATCAATTCAGGTGCCGGAGGTACTGAGGCAAATGACTGGTCCGCAATGCTTATGCGTATGTATGTGCGATGGGCGGAACGTAACGGATATAAGGTGACCGTAACGGACGAACTTGAAGGCGAGGATGCCGGCATCAAGTCTGTGACGATGCAGGTAGAGGGCGACTATGCCTTCGGTTATCTCAAGGCTGAGAGCGGAGTGCACAGACTTGTGCGCATATCTCCGTTCAATGCTCAGGGAAAACGTCAGACTACATTCTCGTCTGTCTTCGTATATCCTCTTGTCGACGATTCGATTGAAATAGAGATCAATCCGGGCGATCTGGAATGGGATACCTACCGTTCGAGCGGTGCAGGAGGACAGAATGTGAACAAGGTTGAGACAGGAGTGCGTGTCAGACATATCCCGAGCGGTATCGTAGTCGAGAACACGGAGACGAGGTCGCAGCTTGACAACAGGCAGAATGCCCTGCGTATCCTCAAGTCACGCCTCTATGACATTGAACTGAAGAAACGTCAGGAGAAGCAGGCTGAGCTCGAGGGACAGAAGAAGAAGATCGAGTGGGGCTCGCAGATACGAAGCTATGTCCTGCATCCGTACAAGATGGTCAAGGACCTCAGGACGGGACACGAGACATCCGATACTCAGGGAGTCCTTGACGGAGATCTGAATGACTTCATGAAGGTTTTTCTGATGGAAAATAATTAAGTTTTTGTTAAAACGTTGCTTTCAGCTTTGAGAATGCAACGTTTTATTTTTTCCTGCATCTCTATATGGTAGTGTAGAATTATTGATTAAAGAAAAAGAAGAAATGCGGAATTATCTTATGCTGCTGTTGATGGCAGCACTTTCATTGAATGTTCTTTCAGCCCAGAATATAAACTCCAACAAGACCGGAAACGACAGATTCTCCATCAGGGCTCAGGCCATGATGGGAAAGTATCTTGCCCCGAGCGGCAATATTGAAGAACTCGATCCTAATGCTCCGACAGGATTGACTCTCGGTATTGAGTTCCCGTCATCCAGACAGCGCCCGTGGCAGCAGTATCTGAATGATCCTACGGTAGGTCTTGGCTTGACAACTCTGAACTTCGGAAACGATGCGATGGGTGAGGGAATAGCTCTGTATCCGTACATAATGATTCCGGCGGTCAGTGCAGAACATCTGCGTATGAGCCTTAAAGTGGCCGGCGGACTGACGGCGGTGAACGGGCATTATAAGGCTACTGTAAATCAGGTGATACCGAACAGGACTTTCGGATCCATGATCAACACATATCTTAGTGCGGGACTTAATCTTGACATCCCGATTGTACGTAATCTTGCGATAAATGGTGAATTCGGATTCTATCATATCAGCAACGGCCGCACGGTAGAGCCGAACAAGGGTGTAAATGTGCTTTATGGCGGAGTCGGACTTATCGCGACCCTGAATCCTGATGAAGGAGAAGAAAAGGCCCCGGTGCATTTCCCGGATCTTCCGTATAAGTGGAGCCTGAACATCACGGCTGCTGCCGGTGCCCAGAATGCAGACATGGAGGATGACCGTAAATTCATGATCTCCACGTTCCATGTGGGCGGAGTATACAGCGCGACAAACTGGTACGGAATAGGTCTTGGTGCTGATGTCTTCTACAATGATGCTGTCAGCAATGAGACAAAGAGAGGCCTTTTCTGCCCGGAACATGAATATTCGACTATCGACAAGGTTCGTATCGGCCTCAGTCTGAACAATGAGTTCAAGTTCGGAGATGTCACTGCGATGGCAGACTGGGGAATCTATCTCTTCAATCCTTCACGTCACTATTACAATTTCGATCATGAGCGTAAGGGGCATGATTCCAGACTGCCCCTCTTCTACAAGTCCGATGGTCCCGGAAGTCAGGAGCACTGGCATTACATCCGTTTCGGCCTTAAGTACAGGATCTGGGACAACATGTATCTCCAGGCTCTTGCAAAGACGCATCTCCATATCTGCGAATACATTGAGTTCGGAATCGGCTATCAGATCCCTTTCCTCCGCAAGGGGCAGCGCAAGGGAGGCGGCTCATCAGTCTTCCACCACAGCCGCAACTGGTGGAAGGAATACTAACCTTTGCCATACATAAGGGGCAAAAGTTAAGCATCTCGTTTTGAGATGCTTTTTCTGTATAAAAAAACCAAACCCGATAGCTTGACGAATCAGGGGCTACCGGGACTAAACACTGCAAATATATGTTGTTTTGGAATAACAAACAAATTTTGGACAGTATTTTTATTTAATCAACACATCTATCTGATTACATGCGTTGTCAATATGCCCTAATCCATACAAAAGTGATGCCCCGTCGATATCCATCCACCTGAAGAGTTCCATTATTCTATTGTATCTGTTCTGTATGTATTTTGTGTCTATGCTGACAGGATTTTTACTGAAGCATATGGGTTCGTGGTGCGCGATGCGATTCCTCAGTTTATTGATATAATCCAGTTCGCCAAACACATAAGTGTTGTCAAATTTCTGGTTCTGAGTGGATTTTGGCTTACTGGGGAATATTCCCATCAATTTTCTACCAGACAGACGGTACTGGACATTGGAAAACATATGCTTCCATACTCCGAATTCCATTTCAGAAAGAAGCTTGGAATTTGAGTAGGTCCCATTCTTTATGAGACTATTATATGCATTCTTAATAATTTTCCTGGTCTTTTCTAGTCTTCGATCATTATACCATGCTCCACCAGGGAGAATCAGGTCTCTGAGCCAGTCGTTGCCAAGATGCGCTTTCATCACAGCATCAATTCTGTTTCT
>JAGBCS010000082.1 GCA_017937885.1 Bacteroidales bacterium | reverse complement strand
TAACACCATCAAGGAGAACAATCTTACCATCCATGTAGCCGAGCGCATCCCTGCAGACTGCTCGGAGAGCTTCAGCCTCCACGTAGACACAGAGCGCAGGCTTCAGATCGAGAACAACCACTCTGCCACCCACCTCCTGCATCAGGCTCTCCGCGAGATCCTCGGCACGCATGTGGAGCAGAAGGGTTCTTATGTATGCGACAAATATTTCCGTTTCGACTTCTCGCACTTCGAGAAGCTCAGCGAGGAACAGACAAGGCTTGTAGAAAATCGCGTAAACGCCCTTATCAGAGCTAATTACCCGCTTGACGAGAACCGCAATGCGACAATGGAGGAGGCTCAGGAGATGGGAGCGATGGCGCTTTTCGGAGAGAAGTACGGCGAGAAGGTGCGCGTCGTGAAGTTCGGAGATTCATGCGAGCTCTGCGGAGGTACCCATGCCGCAGCCACAGGACAGATCGGACTTTTCAAGATCGTTTCCGAGTCAGCCATCGCTGCCGGAGTACGCCGTATCGAGGCGACTACAGGAGTACATGCTGAAGAGCTTGTAAACGGAATGGAGGAGACCATCCGCACAGCCAAGGCATTCTTCAACAACGTTCCTGACCTTGCAGGTGCGATCAGGAAGATGGTCGAGGAGAACGAGGCGTTCAAGAAGCAGATGGAAGAGATAGCTAAGGAGAAGACGCTTGCGCTCAAGGAAAGCCTCAAGGGCATGGCTGTCGAGATGAACGGCATCAATGTCGTGAAGATCGACGCTCCGATGGATCCGGCAATGCTGAAGAATGCGGCGTTCATGCTGCAGAAGGAGGCGCAGAACCTTGTGATTGCGGCAGCATTCGAGGCAGCAGGCAAGCCACAGCTCCTGCTCATGTACTCGGACGATCTCGTAAAGGCAGGACATAACGCAGGTGCCGACGTACGTGAGGCTGCGAAGCTGATCATGGGTGGCGGCGGCGGACAGCCTGGCCTTGCGACAGCAGGCGGAAAGGACGTGAACGGCCTCGCAGCCGCTATCGACAAACTGATAGAATCTGCTACAAGATAAATCAACGAGGATGAAGAAGCTGGACCAGTTCATATTGAAGTCGTTCATAGGACCGTTTGTCGCGATCCTGCTGGTCGTGGTGTTCATCCTCGTGATGCAGTTCCTCTGGCTCTATATCGATGAGCTTGTCGGCAAAGGCCTGAGTTTCAAGGTCATACTTGAATTCCTCGGCTGGGGCAGCATCACAATGCTTCCATTGTCGCTTCCGCTTGCGACGCTTCTGGCATCGATGATGACCATGGGAACACTCGGAGAAAACAACGAGCTTCTGGCCATCAAGGCTGCAGGCATATCCCTCCAGAGGATGTTCATCCCTCTTGCGATAGCCTGCGTGGTGATCAGCGTCGGGGCGTTTTTCGTGTCCAACGACCTTATTCCGGTAGCTTACAACAAGATATATCAGTTGAGAGCAGATATCGGAAAGACCAAGGAGGAGATAAAGATCCCGACGGGAACATTCTATAACGGTATCGACGGGTACATTCTCAGAGTCGACGAACGTAACGACGAGACAGGCATGATGCACGGGGTGATGGTATATAACCACACCAGGAACAAGGGCAACACAAGCCTGACGCTCGCGGATTCGGCGATGATGAAGATGTCCAGGGAGAAGACCTACCTGTCCTTCATACTCTTCAACGGATCGAACTACGAGGAGACAAACAACAAGAAATACAAGGACACGACACTCCAGCTTCAGAAGATCGACTTCAAGAAGCAGGAGCTCATCATTCCTCTCGAGAACTATGCCTTCCAGAAGTCAGATTCCAGCCGTTTCAACGACCAGGTGAAGTCGATGAACCTGAACCAGCTTCAGGAAAGTCAGGACTCGATCGGTGAGCTGAATGCCGTGGGAAAGGCACGTAACGTCCAGTCCCTGAGCAAGTCGCGGTCACTGCGATACAACAGCCAGCTGGATACCAGCTCCAAGGTCAGACATGAGACACCTTTCGTAAGGGAGGATCTCGGAAAATGGAAGAAGCTTGAGGATGAGATAAAAGCGCTGGAAAAGGCCAGGAACAATGCCGACGACATTGAGAACTCTCTGAACACATACGCCAGGGAAAGGCATTACAACACCTACACCCTGCGTCTGATCGACATCGAGATATTCAAGAAATTCGCCCTTTCCATAGCCTGCTTCATCTTCTTCTTCATCGGAGCACCTCTGGGAGCGATCATCCGAAAGGGAGGTCTCGGAGTGTCAGCCATCGTTTCCGTCCTGTTCTTCGTGGCCTACTGGGTCATCGACATCTCGGGAACAAAGCTGGCGAGGGACGGTGCTGTCGGAGCATTCCACGGAGTGTTCTTCTCCAGCTACGTGCTGCTTCCTACCGGTCTTTTCCTCACATGGAAGGCAGTCAACGACTCTTCAATCATAAACGTGGACATGCTCAAGAGCAGTCTCAAATCATTAAAGGCCAAGATAATGGGAATCTTCAAGAAGACACGCATCGTTTACATGGGAACGCCGGAATTCGCCGTCGGCCCGCTTGACGCCCTCATCCAGGGAGGATACAACATCGTAGGAATCGTGACCGTAGCTGACAAGGCCAGCGGCCGAGGACTCAAGATAAACGAAAGCGCGGTCAAGAAATATGCTGTCGAACACAACATTCCGGTACTGCAGCCTGTTTCGCTCAAGGATCCTGAATTCCTTGATGCTCTCAAGGCATGGAAGGCAGACCTCTTCGTGGTAGTTGCCTTCAGAATGCTTCCGAAGGTCGTGTGGGAGATACCGAAGCTCGGTACATTCAATCTCCACGCAGCCCTCCTGCCTCAATACCGCGGTGCGGCTCCTATAAACTGGGCCGTGATCAACGGCGAAAAGACCACCGGTGTCACAACGTTCATGATCGACGACGGAATGGACACGGGAGGCATCATGTACCGATACGACTGCCGCATCGAGCCGGACGAGACAGTGGGAGAAGTGCATGACAAGCTCATGGACCTCGGTTCGAAGCTGGTCGTGAACACCGTCCAGGCGATCATAGACAACAACGTGGAGCTCCGCGTACAGAAGAGCTTCATCCAGGGATCAGAGATCCTTAAGCCGGCGCCGAAGCTTACCCGCGAGCTCTGCCACGTAGACTGGAACGGAAAGACGAAAGACATTTACAACCTCATCAGAGGTCTCAGCCCATATCCGGCAGCCTTCACAGAGCTGACCAAGGATGAAAAGGTCCTCCAGATGAAGATTTACAAGGCTGCAAAGGTCGAGGGAGAGGCATACTCAGAGATGCTGGCAGGCAACGGTCTGACATCAGCGGCTCCGGGAACAGTCCTCTCGGACGGAAAGACATATCTTGCGGTCAGCACGGCAGACGGCGCGATAAACGTGACCGAGCTGCAGCTTTCCGGCAAGAAGAGGATGCCTGTAAAGGATTTCCTGATCGGCTTCCGCGAGCCTCAGGCCTACGCGACGACCCAAGGAACATCTTCGCAGATAACAGGAAAACATGCATAAGACAGTCGTCATAATATGCGACGGGAAATTTCCTCAGACGGAATACCCGCGCTACCTGATCCGCACGGCAGACGTTGTAATCTGCTGCGACGGAGCCCTGACCAAGTTCATGAGAAACAGTCTGGCCATCTTCGGGGAGAAAAGGCTTCCGGACGTTGTTGTCGGCGATATGGATTCGCTGTCGCCTGCAATGAAGAAGCGCTACGCGGACATCATCGTACAGATTGACGAGCAGGAGCACAACGACCAGACCAAGGCCTTCCGCTGGGCGATCGAAAACATCAGCGGCATAGGGAGCATCTGCATCCTCGGAGCGACGGGCGAACGCGAAGACCATACTATCGGCAACATATCGCTGCTGATGGAATATGCACGCAGCTTCGACCTGGCCGCAATGGGCATCAACGTCGAGATGATCTCCGATCATGGGACAATGTTCGCAGTCACAGATACCTTCGAGATGGAGTGCGGAGAAGGCCGGAGGGTATCGATCTTAAGCCCTGACAACAGTCTGAAGATAAGATCGGAAGGACTCGAATGGCCGACCGACGGCGTTGTATTCGACAATTGGTGGAAAGCGACCCTGAATAAAGCTTCTCAAGACAAGGTCAGGCTTGAGTTCAGCCACCCCTCCATCGCTTTGATAATGCTGAATTAGCCCCAAGAAAAGAGGCTGATTATTAGGAAATACGCGATTTTAATTATAATTTTGACACAGAAATCGCAATTTGATTTAAATTCATCACAAAATGAGCGACACTAAGTACTTCCCTACAACCGAAGCCATCGAAAAGGCTGCTGCCGTGCTTTCTGAGATCCTCGAGCCGACACCGTTCCAGAAGAACAACAATCTCTCGGACATCTATGGTGCCGAGGTATATCTCAAGCGCGAAGACCTGCAGATGGTGAGGTCGTACAAGATCAGAGGCGCATACAACAAGATACGCTCGCTTGCACCTGAAGCCCTTGAAAACGGTATCGTCTGCGCAAGCGCAGGAAACCACGCCCAGGGCGTGGCCTTCTCATGCAACAAGCTGCAGATCATGGGCTCCATCTTCATGCCTGTAACGACTCCTAAGCAGAAGATCGAGCAGGTCAGGATGTTCGGCAAGGAATTCATCGAAATCGTACTCACAGGAGATACATTCGATGCTGCCAACGCATCAGCAATCGCATACGCAAAGGAGACCGGCAAGACATTCATCCCTCCTTTCGACGACCCTAAGGTAATGGAAGGACAGGGCACGATCGGACGCGAGATCATGAATCAGGCCCCGGATAAGCTAGACTACATATTTGTCCCGATCGGAGGAGGAGGACTTGCTTCCGGACTCGGATCATATATCAAGGCCGTATCGCCTGAGACCAAGATCATCGGTGTAGAACCGGGAGGAGCTCCTTGCATGAAGGCGGCAATCGACAACGGAGGACTTGTGGAACTCGACGAGATCGACAAATTCGTGGACGGAGCGGCAGTGAAGAAGGCCGGTGCAATGACATACGAGGTATGTCGTGAAGTTCTCGACGACATCGTCGTCGTACCGGAAGGAGCCGTATGTACCATGATCATACAGATGTACAACAAGAGCGCGATCGTGGTGGAGCCTGCCGGAGCGCTTTCGTCAGCAGCACTCCGTTTCTATGCGGACAAGATCAAGGGCAAGAAGGTTGCCTGTATCGTCAGCGGAAGCAACAACGACATAACCAGAATGGAGGAGATCCGCGAGAAGTCTCTCCTTTACGAAGGCCTGAAACATTACTTCATCGTGAACTTCCCGCAGAAGTCCGGAGCTGTCGTATCATTCATCAACAATGTGATCGGACCTTCTGACGACCTTGTGCACATACAGTACATCAAGAAGACCAACAAGAACTTCGGTCCCGCCCTCATCGGTATCGAACTTGCGGCAAAAGAGGACTTCGAACCGCTCATCCGCAGGATGGAAGAGCATGGCGTGAAGTACGAATACATCAACGACAACAACCTATTATTTGAAATATTAATCTGACAATATCATGGCAAACATCGACTGGAGCAAACTCACATTCTCCTACACCAAGACGAACACCATCCTCAAGACCACGTTCAAAGACGGCGCGTGGACTCCTGTAGAAAGTCTGACAGACGACTACATCAGCCTGAGCGCTTACGCGGGCGCTCTCCATTATGCAATCGAATGCTTCGAAGGACTCAAGGCATTCAGAGGCAAGGACGGCAGGATAAGGCTCTTCAGACCTGAGGAGAACGCAATGCGTCTCATCAGATCAGCGAAGTTTCTTGGCATCGAGGCTCCTTCTGTAGAGATGTTTGTCGAGATGTGCAAGAGAGTTGTTCGCGAAAATGAAGAGTTCCTTCCTCCTTACGAGGTTTCAGGAGCTTCAATGTATCTTCGTCCGACACTCATCGGTTCAAACCCTCAGCTCGGAGTGCAGTCATCAAAGGAAAGTACATTCATGATGCTCTGCTCGCCAGTAGGAGCTTATGTAGGCGGCGCCCTCGACGCTGTAGACGTCGTGATCGCACGCAACTACGACAGAGCTGCACCTAACGGATCGGGCGCATTCAAGGTAGGAGGAAACTATGCATGCTCGCTCTACTCCCTCAACGAGGCTCATGCCCAGGGATATAAGGCAGTACTCTACCTCGACCCTGCGACAAAGAAATACATCGACGAGTTCAACTCATCGAACTTCTTTGCGATCAAGGGCAACACATACATCACACCGAAGTCTGACTCTATCCTTCCGTCGATCACCAACAAGACTCTTGAGGCTGTGGCAGCCCATCTCGGAATGACAGTGGAGAGAAGGCCTGTACCGGTAGAGGAGCTCGGCACCTTCGAGGAGGTCGGAGAGTGCGGTACTGCAGTAGTCATCACTCCGGTCCACAAACTCGTGGATAAGCCTTTCCTCGAGTCTGACGAGGAGACCGTATACACATACGGAGACGGACAGTGCGGTCCTAAGTCCCTCAAGCTCTACAACTACATCAAGGGCATCCAGAGAGGTGACATCGAAGACATCTTCGGCTGGAACGTATTCGTAGACTAGTCATCAGACTGCGCATGACGCAGCTTCCTATAAAAAGCTCGCGACTCCTGAAGAAGGAGTCGCGAGTTTTTTTCATGTCTTGCGTCTGATGCTTGCCGCTACTTAGGAGCCATCCGGTAAAGGACAGCCGTGATGACGGCAAAGACTATATTCGGCAGCCATAAGGCCAAAGCCGGTGACAGAGTATCCGTATGCACGAACATCTCGCTGAACTTCATGAAGAGTATATAGGTAAAGGCCAGAGCGATACCTATACCTATATTCCATCCGATGCCGCCTCGTCTCTTCTTCGACGAAAGGGACACACCCATGATCGTAAGGATGAAGGCAGAGAAAGGAAGTGCGAAGCGGTTGTTCTTCTCTATGAGGGAGAACTTCACGTTTGCGTCGCCACGCATCTTCTGCATCGCTATGAAATCGTCGAGCTCTCTGTAATTGAGCGTGGCCACTGTCTTCTCGTTCCAGTAGAAGTCCTTTACCGACAAGGCCAGGGTCGTATCGATCTGACGGCCGCTTCGGATCTTGTCCGTGAGGTCTTCGTTGTATTCGCGGATAAAGTACTTCTTCAGTCTCCATGTGCCCTTTGTGGTATCATAGACAGCCGTCTCGGCAGATATCTTGGATACCAGGCGGTTGTCCTCTATCTTCTCCAGAGTGAACCTGTAGGCGGTGTTGTTCCATGAACTGAAAGACTCCGCAAAGGCGAATTCTCCCGGCGAGAGCTGATAGTGGACATTGCGGCCGACACTCTTGGTCTTGTCCTTCAGATACCTGTTCTCGAACTCTACTCTCCCCTTGTTCGCTTCAGGTATGACAAACAGGTTCAAGCCCAATGAGAACATGGCGATCACTGCGGCCGAGAATATGTACGGAACCATCATCCTATGGAAACTGATTCCGCAGGAAAGTATGGCGATGATCTCGGTGTCGGCAGCCATCTTCGACGTGAAGAAAATTACCGTAATGAACACGAACAGAGGACTGAACATGTTCATAAAGTAAGGGATGAAGTTCAGGTAATAGTCGAATATGATGGATCTGAGCGGAGCTTCCTTCTCGACAAAGTCATCGATTCTCTCGCTGATGTCGAAGATGATGACGATGCCGATGATCAGAAGCAGCGCCACAAAGAACGTGCTTATGAACTTCCTGACGATGTAGACGTCAATCTTTCTTGGTCTGAGGTCAAGCTCCATCTTTTAAAGTCTTGTCGTTATCCTGCGTACGGTCTCGTCCTTCCATGCCTTGAAGTCACCGGCCTTGATGTGCTTGCGGGCCTCACGTACAAGGTCAAGATAGAAGGCAAGGTTGTGCTCGCTTGCGATCTGTCCCGCAAAGATCTCTCCCGCAATGAAGAGATGACGCAGATATGCCTTGGTATATGTATGGTCTACGAAGGACGTACCCTTAGGATCGAGCGGAGAAAAGTCGTCCGCCCATTTCTTGTTCCTCATGTTGATGATGCCATCCCATGTGAAGAGCATGCCGTTGCGGCCGTTGCGGGTAGGCATGACGCAGTCGAACATGTCGACTCCACGTGCGATGCCTTCAAGGATGTTGGCCGGCGTACCGACGCCCATCAGGTAACGCGGCTTGTCTTCCGGAAGAAGAGGACACGTCACTTCGAGCATCTCGTACATCTTTTCGGTCGGCTCGCCCACCGCAAGGCCTCCGATGGCGTATCCCTCGCGGTCAAGCGCTGCCGCATGATCCACAGCCGCACGACGGAGATCCGGATACACGCAACCCTGGATGATCGGGAACAGTGCCTGAGAATATCCGTATAGAGGTTCGGTCTCATCGAAATGCTTCACGCACCTCTCCAGCCATCTCTGTGTCAGGGCAAGAGACTTCTTCGCGTACTTGTAGTCGGCATCACCGGGGCAGCATTCGTCGAGAGCCATCACGATGTCGGCACCGATGATACGCTGCGTGTCCATGTTGCTTTCAGGAGTGAAGATATGCTTCGAGCCGTCGATGTGCGAGCGGAAGATGCATCCGTCCTCTGTGAGTTTCCTGATCGGGCTGAGGGAAAACACCTGGAATCCGCCGCTGTCCGTAAGGATCGGCCTGTCCCACGACTCGAACTTATGAAGTCCTCCGGCTGCCTTGAGTATGTCAAGGCCGGGACGCAGGTAAAGGTGATATGTGTTGCCAAGGATTATTTCAGCCTTTATATCGTCCTTGAGGTCCCTATGATATATGCCCTTCACCGAGCCCACTGTGCCTACAGGCATGAAGATAGGGGTCTCGATCTGGCCGTGGTCAGTCGTGATTATGCCGCATCTTGCGGCAGACTGAGGGTCATTATGGGTCTTGACAAATTTCATTCAAATCAATTTAATCCCCAAAGATAGCAACTTTTACTCAAAAACGACTATCTTTGTATGATACATAAACAAAAAGATAACACTATGAACAAATCAATCAAACTGAGACTGATCGTGATGAACATCATCCAGTGGGCGGTATGGGGATCTTATCTTACCTCGATGGGAAGCTACCTCGCATCTGTCGGACTGGCGACAAGGATCGGTATCTTCTACTCGATGCAGGGCATCGTATCCATATTCATGCCGACACTCATGGGTATCGTGGCCGACAAGTTCATCCCGGCACAGAAACTGCTCGGATACTGCCACGGCATCGCCGGAGCAGCAATGGCCGGAGCCGGCTTCTACGGAATGACCGCAGGAACGGATGTTTCCTTCGGAATCCTCTTCGGGCTTTACGCAGTCAGCGTGGCGTTCTACATGCCTACGATTGCGCTGTCAAACTCGGTTGCCTACAATATTCTTGAAAGAAACGGATATGACACCGTAAAGGACTTCCCTCCTATCCGTGTGTTCGGAACAATCGGTTTCATCTGCGCGATGCTTTTCGTCAACTTCGTGACGAACAGTGCAGGAGTCCAGTATCAGCATTCATACAACCAGTTCATAGTGTCAGGAATACTCGGCATCGCGATGCTGCTTTACTGCTTCAGCCTTCCTGAGTGCCCATGCCACAAGGACAACGGCGAACAGCAGACTCTCGCACAGAGAATGGGACTTGATGCATTTTCGCTCTTCAAGGACCGCCAGATGGCCATCTTCTTCATCTTCTCGATGCTTCTTGGAGTGGCCCTCCAGATCACGAACGGCTTTGCCAATCCGTTCATCTCGCATTTCAAGGAGGTCCCTGCATTTGCTGATACATGGGGTGCACGCAACGCAAACGCCCTGATCTCGATATCACAGGTATCCGAGACTCTCGGTATCCTGCTTATTCCTATGGCAATGAAATTCTTCGGCATCAAGAGAGTCATGCTTATCGCGATGTTCGCATGGGTGTTCCGTTTCGGTCTGTTCGGAGCAGGAGATCCAGGTTCAGGAGTGTGGATGCTCGTCCTCTCGATGATCGTTTACGGAGTGGCATTCGACTTCTTCAACATCTCAGGCTCACTCTATGTGAACATGAGGACTACAGGAAAGATCCAGAACAGCGCCCAGGGACTCTTTATGCTCATGACCAACGGAATCGGTGCTACCATCGGAACCCTCAGCGCCCAGGCTGTAGTGAACCATTTCGTCTACAATGCAGCAGAGCCTGATTGGAGCGCCGCATGGTACGTCTTTGCTGCATATGCCCTTGTGGTTGCCATCCTGTTCATGTTCCTCTTCAAGACTCCGAAGACAGAGGAGAAGATTGCGTAAGGCACCAGCTGATAAAACCATAGTCCCCCGACCGTCGGAAAGCAGAGAATTCAGGGAAATGCTTTCCTCCCGGTCGGGGGACTATGGTTTTTATCTAATAAGACTACTTTGTGAGCCCGAGCTTCTCCATCAGAGCCTTTGGCTCAGGATCATGGCCACGGAAGTTGCGGTAAAGCACCGACGCATCCTCTGTACCGCCCTTAGAAAGGACATTCTCACGGAAAGACTCAGATACCTCTGTATTGAAGATGCCCTTTTCCTTGAAGAGAGAGAAAGCATCTGCCTCGAGCACTTCTGCCCACTTGTATGAATAGTATCCTGCTGAATATCCGCCAGAGAATATGTGCGAGAATGATGTTGAGAATGCCGATCCCTCTACAGAAGGCATTACTGCATATGGAGCGAGTGTCTTCTGCTCGAACTCTACAGGCGACTCTGCAGGAACTGAAGTCAGCGTATGCCAAGCCATGTCAAGGTAGCCGAAATGGAGCTGGCGCACCTGCATATAGCCGGCAAGATAATTCTTCGCCGCAACGATCTTCTCGATAAGTTCAGCCGGGATAGGCTCTCCTGTCTCATAATGCCTTGCAAATGAGTTGAGATACTCTGGCTCATATGCCCAGTTCTCCATGATCTGCGAAGGAAGCTCCACGAAGTCACGGCTTACTGCTGTACCAGTGAGTGACGGATAGCGTCCCTGTGCGAACATGCCGTGGAGAGCATGGCCGAACTCATGAAGGAATGTTGTAAGCTCATCGTGAGTGATGAGGGCAGGAGCATCAGCAGTAGGCTTTGTGAAGTTGCATACGATGCTGATGAAAGGCCTGTACTCGACGCCGTTTCTGATGCTCTGGCCGCGGAACTCGGTCATCCATGCACCACCCCTCTTGCTTGCGCGAGGGAAGAAGTCAGCATAGAACAATGCGAGATGGCTGCCATCCTTGTCCATCACTTCATATACCTTCACTTCTTCATGATATACCGGCACATTGTCCAGTTCCTTGAAGCTGATGCCATAAAGTCTGCTGGCAAGGCCGAATACTGCATCAATGCAGTTCTCAAGCTTGAAATAAGGCTTGAGCTGCTCCTCGTTAAGAGAATACTCAGCCTCCTGGTAACGCTCTGACCAGTAGCTGAAGTCCCAAGGCATGAGCTTTGAATCCTCGAATCCGTTCTTCTTCGCGTATGCATATACTGCAGCCACATCTTTCTTTGCGAACTCGAGAGAAGGTTCGAGAAGCTCCATGATGAAGCCGTTCACCGTATTCTTGCTCTTCGCCATCCTCTCCTCGAGTGCATAATCGGCATAAGTCTCATAACCGAGGATATTGGCGATCTTGATCCTGAGGTCCACGATCTTCTTCACGACCTCCGAGTTGTCATTCTCGCCGCTTGTCGCCCTTGTATTGTAGGCTGTCCACATCTGTCTTCGGAGATCTCGGACCGTGCTGTACTTGAGGAACGGGCTGTAGCTTGGAGCATCAAGAGTGAATGCCCAGCCTTCAAGTCCCTTCTCCTGAGCCGTAGCGGCTCCCATCGCCTTCACATATTCAGGAAGGCCAGCAAGGTCTGCCTCATCAGTGATGTGGAGCGTGTATGCGTTTGTCGCTGCAAGGACGTTCTTGCCGAACTCGAGTGATGCGAGAGAAAGTTCCTCCGACCACTTGCTGTAAAGAGCCTTGTCCTCGTCCGAAAGGTTTGCACCGCCGCGCACGAAGCTCTTGTAGTTATCCTCGAGGAGCTTCATCTGGTCCTTGTCAAGACCGAGTTCGTTTCTCTTCTCGTAAACAGTCTTCACCTTCTCGAAGAGAGTCTCGTTAAGAGACACATACATCGAGTACTCGTTAAGGAGCGGCGACACCTGCTCTGCCACGACCTGCATCTCGTCGTTCGTATTAGCCTCCATGAGGTTGAAGAAGATGCTTGCGACATCGTTGAGAGTCTTTCCGGCATACTCCATGGCCTCGATTGTGTTTTCAAATGTAGGCTCTTCGTCATTTGCGATGATCGCATCGATCTCGGCCTTAGCCTCTGCGATGCCGGCCTCGAAAGCCGGAAGATAATGCTCAGTCCTGATCTTGTCGAACTGCGGAGCTCCGAAAGGTGCGGACGACTCCTCAAGAAGCGGGTTCTTCATGTTGCAACTGCTGATTAATGCAAGCGCTGCGCCTGCGATAAGTAGTTTCTTTGTCATATTCTATACTGGTTTTCTGTTAATTCCATACCAACCCGCAAAGGTAGTCAAACATTTTGTATTTTCGATATGGAATATACGCGCGTACGCGTCATTATGAATTTGATGTCGAAGCAACTGTATTCGTCATGTTTCCCGTTCTTCCTGTATGACGTCACATAAGCAGGCACATATCCCCGCCCCATCAGGTCGATCAGATCTATCGAACCGACATCAGACCTCATAAGTTCCTCCAGTATGTCATGATTCATGGAAAGCTGCCTCAGAACCCTGCGGCGTATCGCACGGCCGTTCCTTGCCATCGTATTGAAATGCCTGCACCTGCAATCCTCGCTGCAGAATTTCTTGTCTGACCGCCCGTACCTGATCTTGCTGCCGCATTCAAGACATGTAGGCATGCGCCTTTCGTTCTTCTTATACACCATCTTGCTCCTCCCGTTATCTTTCGATGCACATGCAAATATCTGCAGGAAAGGCAAATCTTCAAATACACGGAATCAGGTATTTCTTTTTTTTAATCAAGTTTTTTCTCTTTTTTATAATCAGCATCATCAAAGAAAAATCTTTACCCGGATAAAACTTTTCTTGATCAGCATAAAAAAGATGCAATTCGTATAAAAAAGAGAAAAAACTTGACTGCAGGCCCTTGAAATGCATGGTCGGGCAGATATTTTTACCTTACTTTGCCTTCAACCTGCAAAGCGCGCATAAGATGTGGGGAGGAAACAAGTCAAACACAAAAAGAGAGAAAATCTTATGGATCATATCAACAGGATCGAACTCCAGGGACGCATCGGCTTCGTCCGCACAAACATCGTGGGAGACACCAAGGTCTCCAATTTCTCGCTCGTGACAGAGCATCTGTACAAGACCCGTGACGGAGGAGCCGTCAACGAAACCACATGGCACTACATAGTAGCATGGGACAGCAAGGAAATGCCGGATCTCGATCTATTCACTAAAGGTCTGGCGGTAAATGTCATCGGACGTCTCAGAGCGACCAGATACACCAACGCAGACGGCACTGAAAAGCAGATGTATGAGGTGGTTGCCAGCAAAGTCCGTATCCTTAACGAGGAGGAAGTCTCCTGACCCCGGTTATTCGCATGAAAAAAGTGCGATTTCGTTTAAATGTTAGACAAAATCGCACTCATGCGATTGAAAAATACAAAATTTGGGGGTATCTTTGCGGCCGATTTTTAAGAGATATAAGTTTATTATGGTTCAGAACTTCAATGATGGCCGTTGGAGCCACAGAATCGATGTTGCAGATTTCGTTTACAGCAACATCACCCCTTACGAAGGAGACGCATCCTTCCTCAAAGGCGCAACAGAGCGCACGAAGAAGCTTTGGGACAAGTGTCTCGAGGCTCTTGCAGAAGAGAGAGAGAACGGAGGAGTACGTTCGATCGACGCAAAGACAATTTCCACAATTACATCACATGCAGCCGGATACATCGACAAGGAGAACGAGCTTATCGTAGGTCTCCAGACAGATGAGCTTCTCAAGAGAGCTATCAAGCCTTTCGGAGGCTGGAAGGTCGTAGAGAAGGCATGTCAGGAAAACGGCGTGGAACTCGACCCTGAAGTGAAGAAGATATTCACTCATTATAGAAAGACACACAACGACGGAGTATTCGACGTGTATACAGAAGAGATCCGCAAGTACAGGTCGCTCGGCTTCCTTACCGGTCTTCCTGACAACTACTCACGCGGACGTATCATCGGTGACTACAGACGTCTCGCCCTTTACGGAATCGACCGTCTGATCGAGGCTAAGAAAGAGGACCTCAAGCACATCCTCGGACCGATGACAGAGGCTCGCGTAAGACTCCGCGAAGAGGTATCCGAGCAGATCAGAGCCCTCCAGGAGATCAAGGTCCTCGGAAACTACTACGGCCTCGACCTCAGCCGCCCTGCAACAAGTGCACAGGAGGCTGTCCAGTGGGTGTACATGGCTTACCTTGCATCTGTAAAGGAGCAGGACGGAGCTGCTATGTCACTCGGAAACGTATCGACATTCCTCGACATCTTCATCCAGTACGACCTTGACCACAACCTGATCGACGAGACATTCGCACAGGAGCTCATCGACCAGTTCGTGATGAAGCTCAGGATGGTCCGCCACCTCAGGATGAATTCATACAACGACCTCTTCGCTGGCGACCCTACATGGATCACCGAGTCTATCGGAGGACGCTTCACAGGAGGAAAGAGCAAGGTGACAAAGACCTCATTCCGTTTCCTCCAGACCCTCTACAACCTCGGACCTGCTCCGGAGCCGAACATGACGGTGCTCTGGCATCCGCAGCTTCCGGAGGGATTCAAGGAGTTCTGCGCAAAGGTATCGATCGATACAAGCTCGGTACAGTATGAGAACGACTCTCTCATGCGTAAGGTAAGAGGCTGCGACGACTATGGTATCGCATGCTGCGTATCTTATCAGGCTATCGGAAAGGCCATCCAGTTCTTCGGCGCACGTGCCAACCTCGCGAAGGCACTCCTTCTCGCCCTCAACGGCGGACGCTGCGAGAACACAGGCACACTCATCGTAGAAGGCATCAAGCCTCTCAAGAGCGACGTCCTTGATTATGAAGAGGTAGTGGCAAACTACAAGAAGGTGCTCCACTCTGTGGCACGCGTGTACAACGAGACGATGAACATCATCCACTACATGCACGACAAGTACGATTACGAGAAGTCACAGATGGCATTCATCGATACAAATCCGACAATCAACCTCGCATACGGTGTGGCAGGTCTTTCAATTGCTGCAGACTCGCTCTCAGCGATCAAGTACGCAAAGGTTACGGCCCATCGCAACGCTGACGGTCTGACAGACGGCTTCGAGATCGAGGGAGAATTCCCTAAGTTCGGAAACGACGATGACAGAGTCGACGTACTCGCAAGAGAGCTCGTACATCACTTCAGCACAGAGCTCAACGCGCTTCCTGTCTACAAGAACGCACAGCCTACCCTCTCACTCCTCACCATCACTTCAAACGTGATGTACGGAAAGAAGACAGGAGCAACCCCTGACGGAAGGGCGAAGGGCGTGGCATTCGCACCGGGTGCAAACCCTATGCACGGACGTGACACACACGGAGCGATCGCATCACTCTCATCTGTCGCAAAGCTCGACTACTACGACTCCAAGGACGGTATCTCGAATACCTTCTCAATCGTACCAAAGTCACTCGGTCCTACAGATGAAGACAGGATCGACAACCTTATCACCATGATGGACGGTTACTTCACAAAGGGTGCACACCACCTCAACGTGAACGTGCTGAACAGAGAGATGCTCGAGGATGCGATGGAGCATCCTGAGAAATATCCTCAGCTCACCATCCGCGTATCCGGCTACGCCGTGAACTTCACACGCCTCAGCCGTGAGCATCAGATCGAGGTGATTGCAAGAACATTCCACGAATCGCTTTAATGATCAAGGTTCATTCATACGAATCGATGGGGACATACGACGGGCCTGGACTCAGGCTCGTCGTTTTCCTGCAGGGCTGTCCGTTCCGCTGCCTGTACTGCGCCAACCCGGACACGATACCTTTCGAAGGCGGCGAGCCGACCGAAACGGAAGACATCGTGAAGCGTGCGGTGAGTCAGAAGCCGTTCTTCGGCAGGCGCGGAGGCGTCACCTTCTCCGGAGGCGAGCCGACTGCACAGGCGAAGGAACTGGTCCCGCTTGTGGACCGTCTGCATGAGGAAGGCATAAACGTCTGCATAGACACAAACGGAGGCATCTGGAATCCGCATGTGGAAGAGCTCCTTTCCAAAACGGATCTCGTCCTGCTGGACTGCAAGCAGTTCAATGACGGCAGGCATGAAGCCCTCACGGGACGCAGCAACGCACAGACCCTTAAGACGGCACAATGGCTCGAAGACAAGGGCAAGCCTTTCTGGCTCCGTTATGTCCTGGTACCGGGAATCAGTGACTTCGAAGAAGATATCCGCGCTCTCGGAGAGCATTTCAGAAGCTTCAGGATGCTGCAGAGAGTCGAGATTCTCCCCTATCACACCCTCGGCATCCATAAGTACGAATCCCTCGGTCAGGAATACCTGCTCAAGGACACGAAGACCAATACTCCGGAGCAGCTGGACAGAGCCATGAAGCTCTTCAGCGAGTATTTCGACTGCGCTGTGATGAACTGACGGATCATTTATGATACAATCTGGAAAAGAGCCTTTGAAAGAAGGCTCTTTTTTTGCTATATTTGTTGGCCAAACGACGAACTATGAACACGAAGGATGTTGCGCTGGTCCTTTCCAGCGGCGGCCCGAGAGGATGGGCGTACATAGGAGCCATCGAGGAGCTCGAAGCCAGAGGATACCGCATCACCTCTGTTGCCGGCACATCCATCGGCTCACTGATCGGAGGTATCTACGCTGCCGGAAAACTCCACGAAATCAAGGACTGGCTGTACTCTCTCGACGCATGGAAGGTATTCTCCCTCATGGACATATCGATAAGCAGGAACCATCTTGTCAAGGGCGACAAGGTGATCGGTGCGATAAAGGAAGTCGTTCCTGAAATCAACATCGAGGAGCTCGAGATTCCGTTCCGGGCGGTCGCCGCCGACCTTTACACCGGCGAGGAAGTGGTCTTCGACCGCGGTCCGCTCTTCGAGGCCATACGCGCATCTATCTCCATTCCGTCGCTTTTCCGCCCCGTGAAATACGGATTCCGCACGCTTGTGGACGGCGGTATCGTGAACACGATGCCGATAAGCAGGGCCGTCCGCAGCGGAAACGACATTCTCGTCGCTTTCGATGTGAACGATATCGACGTCGACGCTATAAGGCAGACCCTCGTGGAGGAAGCCAGAGAGGAGGAGGCACGAAAAGAGAGGGACAGGGCGCTCGACCGGGAGACTCACCGCGTCATAGAGGCCGTGAAGCACAACAGCACGATGACATTCTCCGAAAAGCTCCGCCTGGCCGGCGAGCAGGGAAGACGGATCATTTCACACAAATGGAACGAGGAAGAGCCGGAAAAGGAGATGTTCTATGAAGACAACTACTACAGCATCCTTTCGCGAACGTTCTCCATAATGAACCATGCCCTTGCAAAGGAAGCTGCCGAAAGATACCGCCCGGATGTGCTGGCCAGGATGCCGTTCGACGCATACGGAGAGATAAGCGACTATGCCAAGGCACGCGAGATCTCCGAAGAAGGCAGAAGACTGATGGCTGCCGCACTTGACCGATACGAAGAAAACAACAATTAAACTATAACTCCAATGCTTAGAAAAATCAGAATCACCCTTGCAGCCGTCTTCTTCATCGGCGTGACGCTGCTGTTCCTTGACTTCACGGGAACGCTTCACGCATGGCTGGGATGGATGGCAAAGGTACAGTTCCTGCCTGCAGTGCTGGCATTGAACTTCGGCGTAGTGGCAGTACTCCTGCTGCTGACCCTCCTGTTCGGAAGAGTCTACTGCTCTGTAATCTGCCCTCTGGGAGTGATGCAGGACGTAATATCGTGGGTACACGGCAAGACAAAGAAAAAGAACAGGTTCCGCTTCAGCTATTCTCCGGCGAAGAACTGGCTCAGATACACAGTCCTCGTGCTGTTCATCCTCGGACTGGTCCTCGGAGCGCACTCGATCGCGATACTCATAGCCCCATACAGCGCATACGGACGCATCGCGGGCAACCTCCTTGCACCGCTCTACCAGTGGGGCAACAACCTCCTGGCATGGATCTCGGAAAGGGCCGGAAGCTACGCATTCTACAGCGTTGAAGTATGGGTGAAGTCTGTATCGACATTTGTCATATCCGCAATCACCCTTCTGGTTGTCGGTTTCCTCGCATGGAAGCACGGCCGCACATGGTGCAACACGATCTGCCCGGTCGGTACCGTCCTCGGCTTCTTCTCACGCTTCAGCCTTTTCGCGCCAGTCATCGACACAGACAAATGCCGAAGCTGCGGTCTCTGCGGAAAGCAGTGCAAGGCCGCTTGCATCGACATGAAGGAACATAAGATCGACTACAGCCGCTGCGTCGCATGCATGGACTGCATCGACACATGCAAGGACGGAGCCATCAGCTATGCGCGCCGTTATGGAAACACCGCCGCAGCCAACACATCCGCAGACCAGGGCCGAAGGGCATTCATGACTTCCGCCGTCATCGCCGCCACAGCTGCTACCGTGAAGGCTCAGGAAATGAAGGTGGACGGCGGCCTCACAGCGATCAGCAACGCCGAGAAGCCTGAGCGCGAGACCCCTCTCGTGCCGGCCGGCTCACTCAGTCTGAAGAACTTCACCGACCATTGTACGGCCTGCCAGCTCTGCGTAAGCGTATGTCCGAACCAGGTCCTCAGGCCTTCGACATCGCTGATGACCCTCATGCAGCCGGAGATGTCATACGAAAGAGGCTATTGCCGTCCTGAATGCACCAGATGCTCGGACATCTGCCCGGCCGGAGCCATCCGCCCTGTCACAAAGGAAGAGAAGTCATCGATCCAGATAGGACATGCCGTCGTCAATCTCGCGAACTGCGTCGTGAACACGGACGGAGTCAGCTGCGGCAACTGTGCCCGTCACTGCCCGGTCGGAGCCATCAGCATGGTCCGCAAGAATCCGGACGACGAGAACTCGCTCAGGATCCCGACGGTCAATGAAGAGAGATGCATCGGATGCGGAGCATGTGAGAATCTCTGCCCTGCAAGGCCATTCACGGCAATACATGTAGAAGGACACGAAGTGCATAAAACGATCTAGAAGACTATGAAACAGGATATCAACAGAAGAGAATTCCTCAAGACAGCGGGAATGACCGCAGCAGCGATCGGCGGCCTCGGTGCCATCGCAGGATGCAAGGGCGGAGATTCCTCGTCTTCTTCTGCAACGGCAGAGAAAGGGGAAATGACATACAGAACCAACCCCGGCAACGGCGACAAGGTCAGCATCCTCGGATACGGCTGCATGCGCTGGCCTATGATCAAGGATGACAACGGCAAGGACATCATCGACCAGGAGACGACGAACAGACTCATCGACCATGCGATCGAAAACGGAGTCAACTATTTCGACACGTCGCCGGTATACCTTCAGGGACAGAGCGAGACTGCTACAGGAATCGCGCTGAAGAGACATCCGCGTGAAAGCTATTACATAGCCACCAAACTCTCCAACTTCAGCAACTACTCAAGGGAAAACTCGATACTCATGTACCGCAAGTCCTTCGAGAACCTGCAGACAGACTACATCGACTATTACCTCCTCCACTCTCTCGGCGGAGGCGGAGTCGAGCACTTCAACGACCGTTATGTGAAGAACGGCATGATGGACTTCCTCATGGAAGAGCGCAAGGCCGGACGTATCCGCAACCTCGGATTCTCTTTCCACGGAAACAAGGAAGCCTTCGACGCCTTCCTCCAGATGCATGAGAAGTATCACTGGGATTTCGTTCAGATCCAGCTGAACTATGTCGACTGGACGCATGCGGGCGGACGTAATGCAGATGCGAAATATCTGCAGGAGGAGCTCGACAAGAGGGGCATCCCGTCAGTAATCATGGAGCCGCTTCTCGGAGGCCGCCTTTCTAAGGTGCCTCAGTATGTGGCTGACCGCCTGAAGGAACGCAATCCGGAAGGAAGCGTGGCTTCATGGGCCTTCCGTTTCGCCGGCACACATCCCGGCGTCATGTGCGTACTGAGCGGCATGACCTACATGGAGCATCTCAAGGACAATCTGGGCACATACTCCCCTCTCAAGCCGCTCAACGAGGAAGAACTCGAATTCCTCGAGTATATAGCAGACCTGATGCAGAAGTACCCTACCGTACCATGCAACGACTGCAAGTACTGCATGCCATGCCCATACGGAATCGACATCCCGGCCATTCTGCTGCATTACAACAAATGCGTCAACGCAGGCGAAATCGCCCAGAGCATAGAGGACGAGAACTACAAGGCAGCCCGAAAGGCCTATCTCGTAAGCTACGACAGGGCCATTCCGAAACTGCGGCAGGCAGCCCGCTGCATCGGATGCAACCAATGCGTCGAGCATTGTCCGCAGAACATCAACATCCCGAGAGAGATCCGCAGGATCGACCGCTACGTCGAAAACCTCAAGCAGGACAAGCTCTGATTTTCAAACATAAGCAGGATGTAATAATCAAGTACCACTGTGTCCTTTCTATAGTTTGAACGGCACAGTGGTCTTCTTAATTCTCATATTATTTCGTACTGACCGTCCTTGTCAAAGTCCACGACTGAAATCGCGTGGGCCTTGAATCCGGATTCGCCTGCCTCGACGATCTCGATGCGATAATTCGCGTTGCCCTCCTCCGTTACCAGAGGCTGCTGTTCGAAACCGATTTCATCAAGACTGTCCGAATATCTGGAGTATGTGTAGAAGTAACTCTTTTGGAGAGTATGCACGAATGCCAGCTGCTGCTGAGCCTCCATAGCCTTTGCCTTTGAAATCAGGGGCATCAGGTTAGGAAGAGCAATCAGCACAAGTATGCCTATTATCACCAGCACAACCAACATTTCAGGAAGGGAGAAAGCCCTGAAGGCCTTTTCCTTTATCTAATATTTCGAACA
This sequence comes from Bacteroidales bacterium, assembly GCA_017937885.1. GTDB lineage: Bacteria > Bacteroidota > Bacteroidia > Bacteroidales > UBA932 > Cryptobacteroides. Next base: position 585 of record JAGBCS010000082.1, on the reverse strand, counting down.
TAATTTATAGATTTATCCTTATTCCTATAGATAGGCTGATGTGATTGAGGCTCTCGTAGCTATCACTTTCGAGGTAGACAGTATTCCATGAACCACCTTGATTTGTCTGATAGCCGGTTAAGGTTCCTGACACAAAAGACAGCATTGCGCCTAAAGATATCTTATCAGTAAGCCCTACGTCATAACCGAACTCATACAGGGAACCTATCGTGCCGCCTTTGATTATAAAAGGATCAATAAGAACTGTATGATCCTTATACTCCATATATCCGAGACCTACATTCATAAAAAAGGCATTGCGCATATTCCTGCTTAATACACGATAAGAAGCCATCGGACCAAAGAACCAGATATTTATATTATCCTCCAACAAACCAGATGTTTGAGTCCCATCATCATAAGTAACCGTCACTTGTTCACTGCTACATACTTTAAGTGAATTATACTTTAGACCTACGCCTAAGGATTCCATAAAGAACCATGTTGCATCAGCACCGTATGTTATTCCATGCTTCAAGTTTTTAATGTGATCAACCACTACTGCATCCTGACTTTTATCGATTTTCCCAACGCGGTAGGCATAGC
>JAGBCS010000081.1 GCA_017937885.1 Bacteroidales bacterium | reverse complement strand
GGGATGGCTGTCAGGTGGCCTATACGACGTGGTGTGCCGCTCAACGGTCCCGGTTTTCCGCCGTTGAGCGGATTGGAATAGATCGTGTGGCTTGTGTGGCATAGTTGGCCGCTCAACGGCTTGAAGATTGGCCGACTTGCGTCAAATAGCCCTACCTACATGCTTCGCATTCTTCCATGGTAATTCCCAACGCCTCAGCGATTGTCGCTGCAGGGACGCCTGCATCCAGCATCTTTCGAATTGTTTCTGCACGACCCTCTTCCCGTCCCTCTGCACGTCCCTCTGCATGTCCTTCTGCATGGCCGCTCTTGAGACCCTCTTCCCGTCCCTCTGCATGGCCTAATGCATAACCTTCTTTTCTAGCATAATCAAACTGATTCTTCAAGTCTCTTTCCGTTGTCATATTCTCTAGAATTTTATCACGTGTTACTTCATCCATTTCCAGCAATTCTCCGATTCCAAATATCGTGTCGAATACTCCATGCTTCAATGCGTTGGGCCTCTCTTGGAGTCTCGGCATATTTTTCAGGCAAAAATACATGCCTTCCAACACATCACCATCCAGTTCCTCTGCTGTCTTTACGAACTTCGGCAGTTCTATGAAGATATAGGTCAATCTGTCTGTCAGGAGAGTCCTGTGTCGCTCTTCTATCAACCTATATACCGTCTTGACATTATCAAGACCATTATTCTGGTCAATCGTAAAGTTCAGAATACTGATGACATATATCGGACAGAAGTCGAAACTGCTTGTCCCTGCCTCAACCTGCTGGAGAACTTGGTGCATCGAATAGTAGAGCATTCTCTCCGCATAGCTGTCTTGCTTTCTTTTCTGCAATTCAACTATGATTCTTGAACCATCGTCTGTCTTACAAAGCAGGTCGTAAATCGAGGTCTTCTTATCGCGCAGATTAGGATGTATCTCCTTGTCTGCAAATTCAACATCCACAATCGTCCTGTCAGGAATAACCTGATTCAGAAACTCGATCATAACATTCTTCGTGGACTCTTGTCCAAAGACCAGCTTGAACGCAATATCATCCAGCAGGTCAGCATACTTGAATTCCAGTTGCATAAAAATATATTTATAAAATTAAACATAGCCCGCCATGGGCAAAATTTTTATGCATCCGTCCCCTTCAAATCCCCACAAATGTGCAAAAAAATCTGCACCAAGTCAACACCCGGATGCAGATTTTTCTTTTTCTTTAAAGAACTTTTTCTAAATCTTTAGATTTTTTCTTTTTTTTAAAAGTTAACGACCATAATCCTCCTACAGCCTGATAGCTCCGATCAGGCGATGGGCGTTCTCATAGTAGTCCGGATTGCCCGGAATGAGCGAGTTGATGCGGACACGGTGGGATGAATGGATGATCCTGTTTTCGCCGAGGTAGATGCCGACGTGGGTTACGCGCATCGGCTTTTCGTCGGTCGCCGGTGTGCCGAAGAACACGAGGTCGCCGCGCTGGAGGTCCTGCACCCTTACGAGCATTTCCTTCCGGAGGGCGTCTGTGTCGCTGCGGTCATCCCAGAACCGCGGGTCGACCGTCATCGGCACCCTGTCGCCGCATTTGATCTGCTGCGATGCGTTGCGCGGCAGGAGGATGCCGTTCATGATGTGGCTTATGCGCACGAGGCCGCTGCAGTCCACGCCCTTCGCGGACATTCCGCCCCAGAGGTACGGCACTCCGATCAGCTTTTCCGCTTCGGCGATGATGGCTTCCGTTGTTGCGGGACCGATGCTCTCCGCCGATCCTTCGCCCATCGCTATGGAGGCGAAGCCGTCATGGAGCTTCAGCTCTGCCGTCGGCACATACCCCGTCCTTCCCGAAGGCAGCATGACCTCGGTCCAGCGCCCTTTCAGCCTTACCTTTCTGGCCCCGGCCTTCGCATGTTGCGCCAGCCTCAGCAGGTCGCCGCCGACCAGATCGCACAGCGTCGTCGCCTTGTATGACGGTTCCATGTACACATGTCCATACAGCTCCGTAAACATCACCTTCGGGGCTTCCGAATACGCTTCAAGCTCCTCTGCAGTCATCTCTACCAGCCCCTGGTCCGTGCACCACGCCTTGTACGGCTGCGGCGAAACGATCTCGCGCCAGTATCCCTGCTCGCCGACGATCTCCACGACGGTTCCCATCAGCTCCTGCGTCTCGAGCGGCGATTCATAATCCGGCTGCAGCCTCATGTAGTTCGTCGAGAACTCGACCACCGCCATCCTTTTCTCCTGCGCGACTGCCGCGACTGTCGTGATTGCCAGCAATATTGATAATATGCACTTTTTCATGTGATCCCTAACTGTCTGATCTTTAATCTCTTACTTTGGTTTACCTGCCTGCTTTGGGATGCGGGCAAATAGCGTAATTTGCAGATTATCAGCGCTTTGCTGATCATGGGCTATGCCCGGCCGCATCCCTCCGGAATCTCTCGATGGCAAAATTAGAAAAATATGACTAATTTTGCATCATATGGAAGATGGTTTCGGAAAATACGGTTTCCCGGACGGGAAAAGGTACAATTCGTTCGTCGGATATTTCAAGCGGAAGTACGGCGAACGGTTGCAGAAGATCGTGCTCGACGCGGGCTTTACATGCCCGAACCGCGACGGAACGGTGGGACGCGGCGGATGTACCTACTGCGACAATGCGGCCTTTCATCCGTCATATAGTACGGCCGGCAAAAGCCTCCACCAGCAGATGGACGAAGGCATAGAATTCCATAAGGTCCGCTATCGTACGACGGAGCACTATCTTGCTTATTTCCAGTCGTTTTCGAATACATATGCTCCGCTCGAGAGGCTTCGCTCGCTTTACGGGGAGGCGTTGAGCCATCCGCAGGTCGTCGGCATCGTTGTCGGCACACGGCCGGACTGCGTCGACCCGCAGAAGCTCGATTATCTTGCAGATCTCGCCGGCGGTAAGGTCCTGACGGACTGGCGCCGGTCGCTGGCGGACGGACAGGAACGCACCGCGCCTATCGTCATCGTCGAGTATGGAATCGAATCATGTCATGACGCGACTTTGGCCCGCATCAACCGCGGACATGACTTCGAAACGGCTGCCCGTGCGGTCCGGATGACTGCGGAAAGGGGGATCGACGTCGGCGCCCATTTCATCCTCGGCCTCCCCGGCGAATCGCGGCAGATGATGCTCGACTCATGTGCGATGATCAACGATCTGCCTCTGCGTTCGGCCAAGTTCCATCAGCTGCAGATTGTCAAAGGCACGCGCATGGAACAGGAATATGCATCGGTGCCGCAGGACTTCGAACGTTTCTCCCTCGACGGGTATATCGACTTCTTCGTGGACATGCTCGAGCGTCTGCGCCCTGACCTCTTCATCGAGCGGTTCGTCGGTGAAGTGCCGCCGCGTTTCGTGAACGAGACGCCTTGGGGGCTCATCCGCAACGTCGAGCTTCTTCGCCTTCTGGAAAGACGCCTCGAGGACCGCCAGACCTGGCAGGGTCGCTTGGCCGGCGATACCGTCCTTTAGAGGCTGACTTCTCTTGGTTTACTCTAGTCGTGATCGGTAAGTTGCTTGCTATCAGTCTTTTGGCAGCTTTTGCCTGCCTTCTTTTGTATGCGGGATGAGAGGTTTATTTCTCTGATACTCAGAGGGTTGCGGATCACGGCTATACTATAATATATAACTATTTCTGAATCCATCGCCCGATTATAAAAAAGATTTCGTCACATTTTTCTTTTTCTATAATTCGTTTTCGTCTTCAACCCTTACATTCGTGGACAGCTTCTGTGGTAGCAGTGTAGCCTAACTGACAGAAGCTGAGGGGTTTATGTGTTTGTCCTGCCTTCCTTTTCTTGCGGGGTAAACATGTGAAGTTGTTGATAATTAATTATTTATGTGTCACGGGTTATGGGGTACAAGAAAAGAAAGTTCATTCCAGGGGAATGCATGCATGTCTATCAAAGGACAATCAACGGGTTTAACATCTTTTACGACCGGGAAGATTTCATCGTATTTTATACTATCTTTTCGGTGGTGGCGAAAGCATATGATATTGTCGTTCTTGAAATGTGCATGATGATTGATCATGTGCATATGCTGCTGTCTTCGGAGTCTATGTCTGAGATCAGTGACTTTGTGCGTCATTATACTTCGCTCTTTGTCAGGGTGTACAATGACGCTGTTTCTAGAAAGGGCCCTCTTTTCCATAAGAGTTTCGGAAGTGCTCCTAAGAAGGGCAGCAAGAAGATCCGTTCGACAATTGTGTATATCGGTAACAATCCTGTGGAGAAAACTCTGTGCCCGACTGCCGATAAATACAGATGGAACTATCTTGCTTATATTGGCAATGCAAACCCGTTTTCGGAGCCGAAGCCTCTTTCCAGCTGTAGCGTGAGGTTGAGGAATGCTATGAAGGAAGTCGATAAGTCTGCGTCAAGTGGAAGATTTCTCTCGTATGCACAGACAAGGCGAATGTTCGGAAAACTGTCTGACGGTGAGAAGGAAATCCTGACAGACCATATCATCAAGGCATACAGTCCATTCGACGAGGAAGTGCTTCTGTCGTTTTATGATAGCAAGGAGGATATGCTCCATGCAATGAAAGCGACGGCGGGGAGTGACTATGACATCAAGGAGAAATACTATTCCGGGTCAGATATGATCTATCGTGACATGATGCGTGTGGCTATGGATTATTGCGGGGCACCGGTCAGGACTGTTACGGTAATGAAGCCGGATCTTAAATTTGAGCTGGCGAAGTTGCTGCAGCAGAGGACAAATGCGACTATGATGCAGATTTCTAAGTTTCTGCATCTGAAGCTAAGCAAGGTGCGTGATGAGTATCTTGCTGATAGTCAGCGAGATGATGGTTTGTCCTGCAGGACGGAGCTGGCAGGACAAACCAGTTAACATGCTGATTGGTAGTGTGTTGTGAATCACAGAGGACTTTGAGAAGGCCCCGGAGGGCAGAAGTCGGAACCGGAGGAGGAGCAAGGCTGTGTGAGAATAGGTAAAACCATGGCACTATATAAAGTTAGCGGGGCGGGAGGCATGGTATATCAGAAAAAATTATTACATTTGCCAAATTTTATACACAAGATGCAGACATTTACTAACTCTCCGATTATTGAAGGACTGACCTTCGACGACGTTTTGCTGATTCCTGCACATTCTGAGGTACTGCCAAGAAGTGTGGATGTCTCTACCAAGTTCACGAGAGAAATCACTCTCCAGACTCCTATCGTTTCAGCCGCCATGGACACGGTTACAGAGGCTGAGCTCGCTATCGCGATGGCTCGTGCCGGCGGTATCGGTGTGATACATAAGAACATGACCATCGAGGAGCAGATGAACCAGGTGCGTCGTGTGAAGAGAGCTGAGAACGGAATGATCTATGACCCGATCACCATCCATCCGGATGCGACTGTGGGTCAGGTGCTCGGCATGATGGCGCAGCACCACATCGGCGGTATTCCTGTGGTTGACGACAACGGTTTCCTCGTGGGAATCGTCACGAACCGCGACCTCCGCTTCCAGCGTGATCCGAAGATGCCTGTATCAGAGATCATGACAAAGGAGAATCTCGTCATTGCGCAGAAGGGTATCAGCCTCCCTGACGCGACAGACATTCTCCGTCAGCACAAGATCGAGAAGCTCCCTGTAGTAGACGCTGACGGCAAGCTCGTCGGCCTGATCACATACAAGGACCTCATGAAGATCAAGGATAATCCTATCGCATCGAAGGACAGCAAGGGCCGCCTTCTCGTGGCAGCTGCCGTAGGTGTGAAGTCAGATACTATCGAGCGCATCGAGATGCTCGTGAGCGCAGGTGCGGATGCAGTAGTTGTCGATACTGCGCACGGTCACTCTCAGGGCGTTCTCGAGGTTATCAAGAGGGCTTGCGACGCACTTCCTGAGGTGCAGATCGTAGCCGGAAACGTTGCGACGGCAGAGGGAGCAAAGGCTCTCGCTGATGCAGGAGTGAGCGCGGTGAAGGTCGGTATCGGACCTGGTTCGATCTGTACCACACGCGTCATCGCCGGCGTCGGAATGCCACAGCTTTCAGCAGTGATGATGGCGTCAGAGGCGCTCAAGGGAACAGGCGTTCCTGTGATTGCAGACGGCGGTATCCGTTATTCGGGAGACGTGGTCAAGGCTCTCGCAGCCGGTGCAAGCACCATCATGGCAGGCTCGCTCTTCGCAGGAGTCGAGGAGTCACCGGGAGAGACCATCATCCTGAACGGACGTAAGTACAAGTCATACCGCGGAATGGGCTCGCTCGAGGCTATGCAGCAGGGTTCGAAGGACCGCTACTTCCAGGATATGGAGGAGGACATCAAGAAGCTCGTTCCGGAGGGAATCGTGGCTCAGGTGCCTTACAAGGGAACCCTCAACGAGGTTGTATACCAGCTCGTGGGAGGTCTCCGCGCAGGTATGGGATATGTCGGAGCGGCAAACATCGAGAAGCTCCGCGACGCGAAGTTCGTGCGCATCACCAACGCAGGATATCTCGAGGGACATCCGCATGATGTGACGATCACCCGCGAGGCTCCGAACTATTCAAGGTAATCTGCTGATGAGGCGGATTGTCAACATAATCGCAATCTTAGGGATCGTCCTGCCGGCGCTTGCGTCGTGCAGGGCGATTTCGAACTTTCTGCATGACGACGAGGTCGTGGCTGAAGTGGGCGCGGAAAGGCTCTACAGAAGCGACCTTGATGCCGTGATTCCGAAGGGTACACCTGCGGAGGACAGCGTCCGGCTGGCTATGCAGTATATCAATACATGGGCTTCGGACATGGTCTATGTGACCATAGCGGAGCAGCAGCTGTCAAAGACAGAGAAGGATGTGAGCAAGGAGCTTGAGGAATACCGCAAGTCTCTCCTGAAGTACCGCTATGAGCAGCTGTATGTCAATGAAAGGCTTGATACGGCGGTGACCGACGAGACGGTCGAGGAGTATTACGGCTCGCATCAGGAGAAGTTCCGTCTGGCGCGTCCGCTCGTGAAGGCGAGGTTCCTGCGCATATCGTCGGAGTCTCCTGCTCTGGTACAGATAAGGAAGATGATGGGTTCATCCGATGCGAATGACCTCGTGGAGGCGGACAGCATCGCGTTTTCGTCAGCCGTGAAGTTCACGACATGGGGAAACGAATGGATCGACATTTCGGTTCTGGCGCGTGAGTTCGTGACGGATCCGTCCCACCTGCAGTCGCAGATGAAGGACAGATGGATAAGGCAGGAGGACACCACGGGATTCGTGAACATAGCGTTCGTGGCTGAAATGCTTCCTGCGGGAGAGCTTGCCCCTGTGGAATACAGCGCTCCGCAGATAAAGGACATCATCATCAGTGCGCGAAAGCAGAACCTGATCAACACTTTGGAACAGGATTTGCTTAAAGATGCGCGCGAAAACGGACAATTTGTAATTCATTAATGTTATGAGGCATATCTTAAAGGGTGTTGCCGTGGTGCTTCTTGCCGCTGTGTCGGTGGGAGCTTCGGCGCAGAAATATACCGGAGGCGTCGTGGACAAGACCGTAGCCGTAGTCGGAAATGAGGTCATCATGATTTCGGACATCGAGAGCGAGATGGAGATGCAGAAGATGTACGGCTACCAGTCGGACAGGAAGGCGAGGTGCGAGTATCTCGAGGAGACTCTCGCTTCGAAGCTCTTCCTCATGCAGGCAAGAGTCGACTCTCTCGTGGTCAACAACGATATGGTGGAGAGCGAACTCTCGAACAGGATCGACATGCTCAAATCCAGCCTTGGAGGAGAAGAGGCGGTCGAGCAGCAGTTCGGCAAGCCGATCTACAAGCTTCGTCAGGAATGGAGGTCTCAGATCGAGGACATGACCCTTACCCAGCAGATGCAGGGCGAGCTTGCAAAGAAGATTCCGGAGATGACCCCTTATGATGTGCAGAAGTATATCGAAGAGACTGATCCGGCGGATCTTCCCGTTGTGCCGGTGCAGTATCAGCTCAGCCAGATCTGCATCTATCCCGACAGGGAGGCTGCCAATCTTGCTGTGAAGGAGCGTCTTCTCGCGATCCGTGAGCGTATCCTGAACGGCGAGAAGTTCTCGACCCTCGCCCGCATCTACTCTCAGGACCCGGGCAGTGCCCGAAAGGGAGGAGAACTCGGAATGGCTTCAAAATCAATCTTCTGGCCGGTGTTCTCAGACGCAGCCATGGCTCTCAAGCCTGGTGTGGTGTCACAGATCGTGGAGACCCCGGACGGTTTCCATATCATCGAGGTCCTCGAGAAGAAGGGGGATATGTTCAATGCCCGCCACATTCTTCTCAAGCCTGAATACACCATGGAGGACAGACAGAAGGCCTTCGGCACATTGGACAGCCTCAGGACCGAACTTGCAAACGAAGCCGTGACATTCGAGCTCGCGGCAAGATTCTATTCGGAGGATCCGGCGACGAGGACCAACGGCGGACAGATGGCTGACCCTTATTCGGGATCGTCATATTTCGAGATCGACCAGCTCAAGCCTCAGGACTATGCGGCCATCAAGGACCTCCAGGTCGGCGAGATCTCAGAGCCGTTCGAGTCTCTTGACAATGAAGGAAGAAACGGTAACACCATCTACAAGATCATCAAGGTCGACAAGATCCTGCCGTCACATCCGGCTACATTCGAGAACGACTATGATCTTCTGATGAGACAGACGAAGGCTGCCCTTCAGCAGAAGGCCATCGATGATTTCATCGATTCGAAGATCAAGACCACATATATCGTGATCGACCCTATGTTCGAGGACTGCGTCTTCGAGCGTGAGGGATGGTATGAGAAGTTCCGCAAGTCAGAATAAGACCGTATGCTGAAGAAGCTGACCTATCTGTTGCTTGCGCTTGGCCTATGTCTGCCGGTTTCTGCTCAGGAGCAGGAGCCGCAGGACAGTCTTGTATGGCTCATGAGCGCGAAGTCCGTGAAGACCGTGGACGTCGAAGGCGGACGCTACAGGCAGGTGATAGGACCGGCACGATTCTTCCACAACAATACATACATGCTCTGTGATACGGCGCTCTGGAACATGGAGACCAAGGTCATCGATGCATGGGGCAACGTGAGCATTCTTCAGGACGAGACAGTCCTTACCAGCGATAATCTCAAATATCTTGTAGACCAGGATCTTGCGCAGTTCAGAGGCTCTGTGGTCCAGCTGACTGACAAGGACCATAACACCCTTCGCACGCGCCATCTCGACTACAATACGAAAGACTCCCTCGCCATCTTCATGAACGGTGGAGCGATGCGTGACAAGGACGGCCAGATCATCGAAAGCCGCAACGGTACATACGACTCCAAGATAAAGACATTCACCTTCAGGAATGACGTGAACATGTTCACGGACTCTATCTTCGTCAAGACGAAGGACCTTATCTATGAGTCGGACCTCAATCTTGCGACGTTCGGTTCCGGTACAAACGCATGGCAGGAAGACAACATGCTCTCGTCAGACAGCGGCTGGTACGACAGAGGCCGCGAGCTTTTCCTTTTCCATGATAATGTCCATGTGATGTCCCCTGATCAGGAGGGCTGGTGCGACAGTCTCTATTTCCGTCGCATGAGTTCGGATGTTGAGATGCTCGGCCATGCGCAGGTGAGCGACACGACACGCAATGTCTTTGCTCTTGCGGGAAGGATAGAGTATATCGATACCCTTTCCAAGGTCACGCTGACCCGCAAGCCGGCAGTGATCACCCAGACGGAAGAGGAGGATGAAACCATAGATACCGTATATCTCGGTGCCGAGAAGCTGGTATATTATACTATAAGGAAATACGAGATCCCTGAGCCTGTGGTAAAGGATGCCGAGGGCAGGCTGTCTTCGCTTGAGGTTGACCCTGTGGGCACATTCAGGAAGAAGGCGGCTGAGGCAGCTGCCAAGGCGGCAGAGGAGGAAGCGAAGAAGGATCCGAACTACCGCCCGAAGGGACAGCAGGGCGGTGCGGCAGCAGGGCAGAACGGACCGCGCAGGTCCGCCGCTCCGCCGCTTCGCGCGATGAGGGACTCGCTGGCATTTGCAGACTCATCTTCAATTGACCAGGTTTCGGATACTTTGTCCCGTGATATGAAGGAATCCCTTCTGCCACAGGCAGATACCACCGTATCTGGTGGTTCTGTCGCATTGGGCGACTCACTCGCACTCAGTGATTCACTGGCTGTAGCGGACTCTTTAGCCGCCCTGCCGAAGGACTCGACGCGCATCGGCTTCCTCGAGGCCATCCGCAATGTGAGGATATACAAGAAGAATATGCAGGTGGTCTGCGATTCGCTTGTCTATTGTGACCTCGATTCGCTTGCACGTCTTTTCAAGGAACCGTTCATATGGCAGGACATCACAAGGCAGTATACAGCCGACAGTATTTCTGTCGTCATCAGCAATGGCGCCATGGAAAAGGCCAGCCTCATGTCCAATGCTTTCATAGCCATCCAGGAGGACTCTCTCCTGTTCGACCAGATCAAGGGAGCTGAGATGCTTGCCTTCTTCGGACCGAAGGGAAGCCTCGACCGTTTTGATGTGCTCGGAGGTGCGTCAGCATTGTTCTATATCGAAGAGAATGAGACGCTTGCGACCGTAAACAAGACCGACTCCAAGATGCTCTCAGCGACTTTCAAGGATGGGGAGATCCAGAGGATTTATTACTTCGACGCTCCGAAGAATGACGGCTATCCTGTCGTTCAGCTTCCTCCTGAGGAACAGCGTCTCAAAGGCTTCAACTGGCAGCCGGAGAGGCGTCCTGCCGACCGTAATGCCGTGACTCCGCTCTCGCTCCGTCCTAGCCAGAGGAAGTCCTATTCCGCACGTCCGAAAGCTACATTCAAGCAGACCGACATATATTTCCCGGGCTACATGAACGACATCTACCGTCAGATAGAGGTCCGCGATTCCCTTCGTGCCGTACGCGAACGCGACAGACAGATTGCCGAGGCCCGTGCGGCTGAACGCGCCCGTCTTGACAGCCTTGCTGCAGCAGACTCCCTGTCGTCCCTGGCTGATTCGCTGGCTCTTGCAGACAGCCTGTCGATGGCGGATTCTCTTGCAGCGAAGACAGATTCTCTTGCCGTTGCTGACTCCCTGAAGTCTGACAGCCTTGCTGCAGCTGATTCGCTGGCAGCTTCTAAGGTAATGACTCCGGAGGAGATCAAGGCAGCAGAGAAGGCTGCCGCCAAGGCAGAGAAGGAGCGAAAGAAGGCGGAAGCGCGCGCAGCTAAGGAAGCGAAGCGCAAGGCGAAGCAGGAAGCCCGCGAGGCCCGCTGGGCCGAGCTTGATGCGCGCGACGCTGCTAAGGTGAAGGCCAAGGAGGAAAAGCGGCTTGAAAAGGAACGCAAGCGCAAGATAAAGGCTCTGGAGGATCAGAAACGCCAGGAAGAGAAGGATGCGGCTGCTCTTGAGAAATACAAGCGTCAGTATGAAAAGCAGAAAGCCCGCCTGGACGCCAAGGCGGCCAAACGGGCTCAGAAGAAATAAATCCTGAAAGGATCATCGTTTCGGGATGTCCACGAACTTCTCGCTTTCTCCGCGGAGATGCTCTGAGAAGTAGTCTACAAGTCTCCAATAGAAATACTCGTTCATGTCTCCGAATCCATGTCTCTGGTTCGGCAGCATAAGCATATCGAAGCGCTTGCCTGCGCGGATAAGTGCATTCACAACGCGGGTTGTGTTTCCCGGATGCACATTGTCGTCAATGTCTCCATGAATCAGAAGAAGATGGCCCTTGAGGTTCCTGGCGATTTCAGGGTTCGTCGCGATCTTGTATACGAAAGTCGTGTCTCCCTTGTCTGAAACGGTCTCCTTCACTCCGTGATGGGTCTCGCTCCACCAGCGGTTGTAGATGTTGTTGTCGTGGTTTCCGGCGCATGATACCGCTACCTTGAAGAAGTCAGGATACTGGCAGATAGCCGCCGTGCTCATGAATCCTCCGCCCGAATGTCCGTGGATGCCGACCTTGTCGATGTCGATGAACGGATGGCGGTTCGCCAGCTGTTCGATCGCGTATTTGTGGTCGGCAAGAGGGTAGTCCCTCATGTTGCCATAACCGTAGTTATGGTACCATTTCGATCTGCTCGGATGGCCACCGCGCTGTCCTACAGAGATGACGATGAAGCCGGCCTGTGCCAGACGGTCAGTGCGAGGGCTCATTCGCGTGAACGGATAGTAAACCGCTTCGACCTGTGGTCCCGGGTATACGTAATCCACTATAGGATAGACCTTTGTGGAGTCGAAGTCGAAAGGCTTGTACATGACTCCGTAGAGATCGGTTACGCCGTCTGCTGCCTTCACCTTGAAGATTTCAGGAAACTTGTATCCGTTGGCGAACAGCTGTGAGAAGTCGCTTTCCTGCAGGTCCATGACCTTGTTGCCGGCATTGTCCAGAAGCACAGCCATCGGTACTGTGTCCACGCGTGAATAGTTGTCCACGACGAAGCGTGCGTCGTCATCGACTTCCACCTGATGGAAGAAGTCACCCTTCGTCAGCTGCTTGAGGCCGCTTCCGTCGAGGTTCACGCGGTACAGATGTTCGTAATACGGATGTTCGTCCGCATTCCTGCCGTTGGCTGTGAAGTATACGACACGTGCCTTTTCGTCGACCTTCAGCACGTTCTCCACATGCCATGGGCCCTTGGTGATGCGGTTCTTCATGTTTCCCTGCCCGTCATACAGGTACAGATGAGCCCAGCCGTCGCGTTCGCTCCACTGGATCAGCTCCTTTCCGTTGCCGAGAGCATGCAGAGGACGCGTCTCCTGATATGTGTTCATGCGCTCCTCGATCACAGGGACGATGCTGTCCTGACCGACGGTGTATGAGCATACGTCTATGCGGTAGAGGTCGCGGCTGCTGCGCGTCATGAAGAAGCGCTCGTTGTCTCCCAGCCATACTGCAAGCATGTCCTCCATGTCCCTCTGCTTCTGTTCGAAAGGCCTGTATTCGAGGCCGAGCATCTGGTCCTTGAAGGCAGCCACCTTGATTTCCTTGCGGCTGTTGTCCTGCATGTCGAAGATGTACATGTGCTCGACAGGAGCCTCCTTTTCTCCCGGCATCTGGTATTTGTATGTCTCAAGGGTAGGACGTGGTTCGGACATCGCATTGAGCACCCAGAGTTCCTTCACGGCCCTGTCGTCGGAGAGAAGGGTCACGAAATGGCGCGAATCCGGAGACCAGACTCCGTATACTCCGCGGCGCTTGCCGTTGCAGAGCGTGTCGGTGTTCACCATCTTGTACGGCATTCCGTATCCGAAGTCCTTGACTCCGTCTGTCGTCAGCTGGATCTCGACTATGGTAGAGTCCTTCTCGTCCTTCTTGGCCTTGAGGTAGTCCTCGTAGCTCATCCTGTAAAGGTTGAGGTCCTTTGCATATACCACGGTCTTCTTGTCTGGAGATACTGAGCCCCAGCGCAGATGGTCCGGCTCCTCTTCCTTGTCCTTCAGGTGGGTGAGCTGTCTGCTCGGATAGTCGTATGAGAAATAGAAGACCTCCTTGCCTCCCTTCTTCTTGCCTTTCTTGTCCTTGTCAGGCTTCGCGTCACGCGATGACGTCACCTCGAAGGTGAATGTCCTGCCGTCCTCCTGCGCCTTGAGGTTCCTTATCGGGAGATGGCGCGCCTCGAACGGATCCTTCACGATCTCAGTGAGCTGAGCGGCGATCTCAACCCGATCGAAAAGCAGGGTCTTTGTCTTTTTCGAAGGATCGACTACCCACCAGAATTTGCCCTCGCTGGTCTTGTACTCGTACCAGAAACAGTTTCCCTGCTGGAACCAGTGCGGGTCTATCGTCGTGGAGAACAGCATGGTAGAGAGTTTCTCCTGTGTGAACTTCTCAGCCTGAAGATAGCCGGGGAGTCTTTCCTGTGCATTGATGCCGGCTGCGGTCAGAACCAAGGCGGCAAAAACGGTCAGAATTCGTTTCATAAGCATTCGTTTAAATTTTCAAGTGCTAAATGTACGCAAATATTCTCGGAAATCATTATATTTGGGACGGTTTCTCCCCGCCAATGGCTACCATGAAACTACCTGTCGATACATCCGTCCTCGCTTCCGTACTGGAAGACATGGACATTCTGGACATTTCCAGCGCGACGATCCGTCAGTCCGGCGGCATCGCAAGGGCTCTTGAGAGCCGTACTTCCACTGAATTCCTGCATCTTGAAATGGGCATCCCCGGTCTTCCGCCGACCCGAGTCGGTGTGGAAGCGGAAAAGAGTGCTCTCGATGCCGGAGTCGCATCACAGTACCCGAGCATGTCGGGTCTCCCGAACCTGAAGGAGCAGGCTTCGCGTTTCCTGAAGGCCTATCTCGACATCGACCTGGCTCCTTTGGGATGCATCCCGACCGTGGGCTCGATGCAGGGAAGCTTCTCTACCTTCCTTCTGTGTTCGCATCTTACACGCGAGAAGGATACGATCCTTTTCATAGATCCGGGTTTCCCTGTGCAGCGTACCCAAGCCCACATCCTGAACATCCGCAGCGAGTCGTTTGACATTTATGACTATCGTGGAGACCGTCTGCGTGCGAAACTCGAAGAACATCTGAAGAGCGGACGCATAGCCGCACTCATATATTCGAGTCCGAACAACCCGGCATGGTTCAATCTGACGGAAGACGAACTCCGTACGATCGGAGAACTTGCGACGGCTTATGATGCAATCGTGATCGAGGACCTCGCCTATATGTGCATGGACTTCCGCAAGCCTCTCGGCAGGCCTTACGAACCGCCGTTCCAGCCGACCGTGGCCAAATATACGGACAACTATATCATCATGATGTCGGGATCGAAGATGTTCAGCTATGCCGGTCAGCGAATAGCGATAATCGCCATCTCCGACAAGTTGTACAGGAGGGAATATCCTTTGCTGAAGGAACTCTACAGGATGTCCCGCCTTGGTGATGCTTATGTGTTCGCGGTCCTTTATGCCGTTTCATCGGGAGCAAGCCATTCGGCGCAGTACGCTCTTGCGGAAATGCTTCGCGCCGCTGCGGACGGAGAGCTTGATTTCGTGACCGCTGCGTCGGAATATGCCCGCAGGGCCGGCCTCAGCAAGAAGATGTTCCTTGACAACGGCTTCCATATAGTATATGATATGGATGGAGACGAACCTGTGAGCGACGGCTTCTTCTATACCGTGGGATACAAGGGTATGACCAGCGCTGAGCTCATGCGTGAGCTGATGCTGTACGGCATGTGTACCATATCGCTCAGCATGACCGGAAGCCGCCAGGAGGGAGTCCGCGTATGCGTGTCACAGCTCAATACGCCGGAGCAGTTCGACCTTCTGTCGGAGCGCCTCCGCCTTTTTGCTGTCGATCACCAACGGGCTGATAATTAATGAATTACCGGAAGTGCGTGCTGCCAACTGACGGCACGCATTTCGTGCAAAGTGCTGATAGGTAGCGGATTATGAAACACATGATGAAATACATGACAGCGGCTGAAGCCGTAAGACTGATCAATTCCGGCGACAGCCTTTATATCCAGGGAAGTACCTCGATACCGGAGGTGCTTTCGCAGGCGTTGGCCGAACGTGGACATGAACTTCGCGATGTCACGGTCTATGCGGCTTTTGCCGTCGGCCGCTGCGACGCTCCGTACTGCCGCCCCGAATATAAGGATGCCTTCATCGTCAAGAGCCTTTTCGTGGCGAACAACATCCGCCGCTGGCTTGCCGAGGGCTACGGAACGACGATCCCGGCTTTCCTCGGTGAGATTCCGGGGCTGTTCCGCGACGGCACCCTTCCGCTTGACGCCGTCTTCCTGAACGTATCGCCGCCGAACGAGGACGGCTACTGCTCGTTCGGAGTGTCCGCCGACCTCGCAGTGAGTGCTACGGAATGCGCCCGCAAGGTGATCGTGCAGGTCAACAGGGCGATGCCGTTCTCATACGGAGATGCGCTGATACATGTGTCGCGGATAGATGCGGCCGTCGAGGTCGACGATCCGCTGGTGGAGGTGCCTACCGCGACGCCTTCGGAGGTGGATACTGCGATCGGAAGGCATATTGCGGAGATGATTCCTGACGGGGCGACCTTGCAGATCGGAGTCGGCGGCATTCCGAATGCCGTGCTGGCGGCGCTGAAGGATCATCAGCATCTCGGCCTGCATACCGAAGCCATGACGGACGGTGTCCTGCCGCTTCTCGAGAGCGGGGTCATAGACAATTCGCAGAAGGTCGTGTGTCCGGGTGTGTCCATCGCGTCACTTGCCCTCGGATCGCGCAGGCTCTATGATTATATGGACTATCGTAAGGATCTGCTGCTGAAGGATGTGGCGTGGACGAACGATCCGTTCCGTATTGCTCAGAACCCGCGTGTAATGGCCATAAATTCCGCTGTCGAGGTCGATCTTACCGGACAGGTATGTGCCGATTCGGTCGGTACGCGCATCATTTCCGGCGTCGGGGGGCAGCATGACTTCATGTACGGAGGATCTCTTTCGAAGGGAGGCAAGACCTTCATCGCCATACCGTCGATGACGGAAAAGGGCGTGTCGAAGATAAAGCCGGTCCTGACGGAGGGGGCCGGAGTCGTGACCACTCGCCATATGATACAGAACATCGTCACGGAGTACGGAGTCGCCGAGCTTCGGGGCAGGAGCCTGGCCGAGCGTGCCCGCGCTCTGATCGCGATAGCGCATCCTTCCGTGCGTGAGGAACTCGACCGTGCGGCCTTCGCCCGCTTCGGTCACGCCTACAGCCGTCTGCACTAGAAAGAGCCTGCGCACTTTCCCGAAAAATGTCTATATTTGTAACATGGAGAAAAACAATGACTATATAGAGATTCAAGGGGCGAAGGCGCACAACCTCAAGGGGGCAAGCCTGTCGATTCCGCGCGGAAAGTTCGTGGTTGTCACCGGACTCAGCGGAAGCGGCAAGTCTTCGCTTGCCTTCGATACGATATATGCGGAGGGACAGAGACGCTACATGGATACGCTGTCTACCTACGCAAAGCATTTCATGGGTATTCTGGAAAAGCCTGAGGTCGAGTCGATTACGGGACTCAGTCCGATCATTGCGATCGAACAGAAGACGACGGGAAACAACCCGCGTTCGACTGTCGGTACGATAACCGAGATATACGACTTCCTGCGTCTGCTGTATGCCCGTGCCTCGACCGCTTATTCTCCACAGACAGGCAAGGCCATGGTCCGCTATACCGACGAACAGATCGTGTCGCTGATCATGGAGAACTATAAGGACCGTAAATGCTATCTCCTTTCTCCGGTAGTCAAGGGAAGAAAAGGACATTACAAGGAACTTCTGGAGCAGATGCGCAAGCGTGGCTATACGCAGGTACGCATCGACGGCGAGCTCTTTGAACTGAATGAAGTGGCGGCGCTGGACCGCTATAAGGCCCATTTCATCGAGCTTGTCGTTGACAGGCTCAAGCCTTCGCAGAAGGATGAGAAACGCATCAAGTCGTCTGTGATGTCCGCCTTGAATTACGGAAAGGGCTCTCTGGCGATCATGGATATGGAGACAGGTGCGGTGAGTCATTATTCGAAGCATCTGGTCTGCCCGGATACGGGCATATCTCTGGCGGAGCCGGCTCCGCATTCGTTCTCTTTCAATTCCCCTCAGGGATATTGCCCTCACTGCAAGGGTCTGGGAATCATCGTGGATGTCAACATGGATACGATAATTCCAGACCGTTCACTTTCGATAGCAGAGGGGGGAATCGTGCCTTTAGGCAAGATACGCGAGACGAAGAAGTTTGATGTAATACGTTCTATAGCAAGAAAATACAATATTTCTCTCTACGATCCGATCCAGGCTCTGCCGGATGAGGTCATCTCACTCATCGTTTTCGGTTCAGATGAACTGTTCAGGGTCGGGGAGGGCACTTCGTCCGAGATGGTCTCGTTTCCGGGAATCGTAGGAGATATCCATGAAAAGATCGTGTGCCCAGTCTGCAATGGAACGAGACTGAATCATGAGACGACATATTTCCGTATCGACGGGAAGACCATATCGGAGGTTGCGGCGATGGAGATCAGTCAGCTCCAGGAGTGGCTCGGCTCTCTTGACCAGGTCTTCGGAGCGAGGGAAAGCACTATAGCCCGCGATATCCTCAAGGAGCTGAAAGACAGGGTTTCCTTCCTGCTGGATGTCGGCCTGGACTATCTGTCTCTGGATCGCGCAACAGCTTCGCTGTCAGGAGGTGAGAGTCAGCGTATCAGGCTGGCCACCCAGATCGGTTCGAAGCTGGTGAATGTGCTTTATATACTTGATGAGCCGTCCATCGGCCTGCATCAGAGGGATAACCGAAAGCTGATCGCTTCGCTGAAGAAGCTTCGCGACGAGGGCAATTCCGTGATGGTCGTCGAGCATGATGCAGAGACGATGATGGCTGCGGACTGGCTTGTGGATGTCGGTCCTGGAGCCGGAGAGGAGGGCGGACGGATCTGCCTTAGTGCACCTCTGGATGTATTGCTGAACGACAGCCCTTCACAACCTGACCGTATGATCGTCGGGGAGTCTACGACGTTGGATTACCTGCGCGGATTGAAGAAGATCGAGGTGCCGTCGGTGAGAAGGACAGGCAACGGCCTGACTCTAGGTATCCGTGGTGCCAGGGGCAACAACCTCAAGAGTGTCGACGTCGATTTCCCTCTCGGAATGCTGATCGGTATCAGCGGAGTCAGCGGAAGCGGCAAGTCGTCGCTGATCAACGAGACGCTTATGCCGGTGCTGAAGAACAAGTTCTACAATGCGAAGATGCAGCCTCTGCCGTATGACGAGATCGTCGGCATTGAAAACATAGACAAGCTCATAGAAATAGACCAGAGCCCGATCGGACGTACTCCGCGAAGCAATCCGGCTACGTTCACGGGAGTCTTCAACGACATAAGGAATCTCTTTGAGGCGACTCCGGATGCCAAGGTGCGTGGTTTCAAGGCGGGGAGGTTCTCTTTCAATGTGCCTGGCGGCCGTTGCGAGGAGTGTAAGGGCGCCGGTATCAAGGTGATAGAGATGAACTTCCTTCCGTCGGTGAATGTTGTGTGTAACGAATGCCGTGGCCGCCGTTACAGGAATGATACTCTGGCTGTAAAGTATAAGGGAAAGAACATCAATGATGTGCTCGAGATGCCGATCAGCGAGGCATACGAGTTTTTCTCGAACATACCTTCCATCGCTCAGAAGCTGAAGGCTATGGTGGATGTAGGTCTTGGATATGTCCAGCTCGGACAGTCGGCCGTGACGCTTTCCGGAGGTGAGAGCCAGCGAATGAAGCTTGCGGCCGAGCTGGCCAGAAAGGGGACCGGCAATACTCTCTACATCCTCGACGAACCGACTACAGGTCTGCATTTCGATGATATCAAGGTGCTTATGGACGTGATGCAGCAGCTTGTGGAGCAAGGAAACACCGTCATCGTCATAGAGCATAATCTGGATGTGCTGAAGTCTGTGGATTATATCTTCGACATGGGGCCTGAAGGAGGAAAGGCAGGTGGAATGATTGTTGCAGCCGGCACGCCGGAGCAGCTTGCCGATAATCCGGCATCAGTCACAGGCCCGTTCCTGAAAGAGGTATTGTAATCATTTGAAACGAAATATGGAAGAAATCAGAATTTTCTGCGAAAACACCGGCTCATATGAGAAGGATCTCATGGGCAGTACATTGAAGGATCTTTCGGAACGTCTTTGTCCGGGAACGGATTCCGGCTGCGATCTGCCGGTACTTGCCGCCTTGGTGGACAATAAGCTCAAGTCTTTGGATTACAAGGTGATAAACCCCCATAATGTCCGCTTTGTCGGCTACGATCATCCGGATGGCCGCCGTACTTACATCCGTTCTTTGTGCTTTGTGCTGCAGAAGGTGGTGCGAGATATGTTCCCGGGCAAGGTGCTGGTGATAGACTATTCTCTTCCGAGCGGTCTGTATTGCGAGATACGTGAAGTCGAGCCTATGGAAGACGGCCGTCAGAAGGTGTATTTCGTGACCGACGACCAGCTGGAGAAGCTGGAGGCACGTATGCATGAGATCGTTGCCGCAGACCTGCCGTTCAGGAAAGTGATGATGAGTCTTGACGAATGTGAAAGGCTTTATACGGCCAACAATCAGATTCTTAAGGTCAATCTGCATAAAAGCATAGGCCGTTTTAACTATAATGTGTATTTCCTTGATGGACAGGCGGATACCTTCTATGGCCCTCTTACTCCTTCGACAGGAGTGCTGAGCACTTTCAATGTGATGGGATTCAATGACGGCTTCTGCCTTCAGTATCCGATGGACGGAGATCCCGGCAAGGTGCTGCCGATGAAGAGGCAGTCGAAGCTGGCGACGGCCCTGAAGGAGCATTCCGACTGGTGCTCGGTCATGGGAGTCCAGGGCGTGGGCATGCTTAACAGCAAGGTCAGGAGTGGGGAGATCGTGGATCTGATCAATCTTTCGGAGGCTCTGCATGAGCGCAAGTATGCCGATATTGCGGATCAGATTTATGCCCGTCGCGGCAGCGTGAAGATCGTCTTCATCGCCGGACCTTCGAGCAGCGGAAAGACTTCGACTTCGAAGAGACTGGCTCTCCAATGCCGTATCCTCGGACTTAATCCTAAGGTGATAGAGCTGGACAATTATTTCGTGGATCGCGAACGTACTCCGCGTGACGAGAACGGCGAATATGACTTTGAGGCCCTTGGAGCGATGGATCTGAAGCTTCTTGGCGAGCAGCTGAATGCTTTGCTCGAGGGAAAGGAAGTGGAGATACCGCGTTTCGACTTCAAGGAAGGCAGGCAGCTGTTCGAAGGCAACATGATGCAGCTGCATGAGAAGGATATCCTGATCATGGAGGGAATCCATGCGCTGAATCCGGCGATGATTCCTGGGGTTGATCCTTCGAAGGTGTTCCGCGTCTATGCTTCGGCGCTGACGTCGCTTTCAATCGATGAGAACAACAACATATCGACGTCGGACAACCGCATGCTCCGCCGCATGATCCGTGATAATCGTACACGTGGCGTGGTGCCGGAAGAGACCATCATGCGCTGGCAGAGTGTCCGCCGCGGCGAGAACCGCAACATCTTCCCGTTCCAGGAGAATGCCGATGCGGTCTTCAATTCTGCCCACATCTTCGAACTGCCTGTCCTGAAGTATTTTGCAGAGCCGCTTTTGCGTCGCATCTCGCCGAATTCGCCGGCGTTCGCTGAGGCATCCCGCATGCTCAAGTTCCTCGATTACATCGTGGCCCTTTCGCCTGCCGAGATCGCCGCTATCCCGCCGACCTCCATCCTCCGCGAGTTCATCGACGGCCAGACCCTCTAGAAGTCCTCCGGACCATACGAGGATCAGTTCTGCTGATCCTCGTATGGTTCGTTGAACGGCATGAGGAACGGGTTGGTCATCCTCTCTGTCGCGATGTCTGTCTCAGGGCCGTGGCCGGGGATCACCTTTGTCTCCCCGTCGAGGTGCAGCAGCTTCTCGAAGATGTTTCTGATGAGGACGTCGTAATCGCCTCCCGGGTGGTCCGAACGTCCGATTGCTCCGGCGAAGAGGGTATCTCCGCTGATGAGCACCTTCTCGGCACGCTCAAGGTAGCAGACGCCTCCGACTGTATGGCCAGGGGTCTCGAGTACCTCGAATCTGAGGGCGCCGACTTCCACAATAGAACCCTCTGTGACATCTGTAGTATCGAATGCTTTCGGAAGCGGTGCACCGAAGCATCGGCTGAAGTATTCGTTGTTTTCGAGAGTGAACCTGTCCTCAGGATGCATGTATACCGGCAGCCCGCCGTAAAGGGCACTGAGGTCAGCAACTCCGAGGATATGGTCGAAATGTCCGTGGGTAAGCATGATGCATACAGGCTTGAGGCCTTTCTTCTCGACCAGGGATATGACCTTGTCGAACTCCTCCTTGCATGAACAGCCGGGGTCAACGAAAGCGCAGCAGCCGTCTTCATCCCATATCACGCAGCAGCGGGTCTGGAAACTGTTGAATGTGAAATGTTCTATGTGTATCATTGAAAAAATCCTTTAAAACGTACAAATTTACAAAAATAATCAGTATGTTTGCTGACTATTAGGGTAGAAACTGCTTTGGCGTCTGAAATAATATGAGTCAAAACGGTTTCTATGACTATGGAATGAAATCCATAGCATGAATGAACTAAAAAATTAATGATATGCATATTGCTATAGCTGGTAATATAGGCAGCGGAAAGACAACTCTTACAAAGATGCTGGCTGCCCATTATGGCTGGACTCCTAAATTCGAGTCTGTGGACTACAATCCTTATCTTGCTGATTTCTATGAAGATATGGAGAGATGGTCATTCAATCTTCAGGTTTATTTCCTCAACAAGCGCTTCAAGGATGTCGTCGACATCTCCAAGGAGGACGCGGTGATCATCCAGGACCGTACGATCTACGAGGATGCACGTATCTTCGCGCCGAACCTCCATGGAATGGGTCTGATGAGCACCAGGGATTTCGAGAACTATTCGGATCTCTTCGATCTCATGATGTCGCTTGTGAATCCGCCTGATCTTCTGATCTATCTCAGAAGCTCGATCCCTAACCTTATCGGCCAGATCCAGAAGAGAGGCCGTGAGTACGAGAAGAGCATCCGCATTGACTATATCACCGGACTTAACGAGCGTTATGAGAACTGGATCAAGGACTACAAGCATAAGCTTCTGATTCTTGACGTGGACAGGATCAAGTTCGAGAACCGTCCTGAGGACTTCCAGGAGGTTACCGACAAGATCGACGCCGAACTCTTCGGCCTTTTCCCGAACGAATAACCAAAACCTAAAATTAAATAATTATGGCAGAAAGATTAACCATCATCGACTTTGTCGAGAAGTATGTTGCCAAGTTTGCGAAGAATCCTTTCCTTTGGGAGAAGAATCTTGATACAAACGTATGGGAGCCTACGACTTATGAAGAGACATTGAAAAAGGCTAAGCGCATTGCTGCCGGTCTCATGGCCCTCGGAGTACAGAAGGGCGAAAAGATTTCATACCTCAGCGAAGGCCGCGACATGTGGGTCATCGGAGAGCTCGGCGTTCTCTATGCAGGTGCTGTGAATGTGCCGCTTTCGATAAAGCTGGGTGAGACCAACGATCTCGTTTTCCGTGTGAAGCATTCGGATTCAAAATATGTGATCACATCAAAGTTCCAGCTCGCGAAAGTCAGAGCCGTCCTTCCGGAATGCCCTATGGTCGAGAAGGTCATCATCTTCGATCAGGTGGATGACATGAAGGAGAACGAGATGTATATCGGCGAGATTCTCGAGATGGGAGACAAGTTCCTTGCTGAGCATGAGGACATGTTCATCCAGAGATACAAGTCGATCGAACCGGATGACTATGCTAACATCAGCTATACTTCAGGTACGACAGCGGACCCTAAGGGTATTCTCCTGACACACAGAAACTACACTGCGAACGTAGAGCAGGCACACTCGGTGATCGGCATCGGTGAGCATGACAGGATGCTCATCATCCTTCCGCTTGACCACTGCTTTGCACACGTTGCAGGATTCTATACGATGATGTCTTACGGTGCATCCCTCGGTATGGTTCCGTCAGGAAAGTCCGGTAAGGAGGCCCTCAGGAACATTTCTCCAAGTATCCAGGAGCTCAAGCCTCATGTGATGCTCTCGGTACCTACTCTCGCAAAGAACTTCAAGAAGAATATCGAGACTGCAATCGCGAAGAAGGGCCCTACTGTTGAGAAACTCTACAACTTTGCGCTCAAGAACGCGATCGCATACAATAAGGAAGGATACAACAAGGGTACAGAGTTCGTGGACATTTTCCGCAAGCCTCTGATGCTTCTATTCGACAAGCTCATCTTCAAGTCAGTGCGTCAGGGTCTGGGCGGTAACATGAAGTTCTTCGTCGGCGGCGGTGCCCTTCTCGATATCGATCTCCAGAGATATTACTATGCTATCGGTATTCCGATGTACCAGGGCTACGGTCTGTCAGAGGCGACACCTATCATCTCTGCAAACTCTCCTGAAAAGCACATCTTCGGATCGTCAGGAAAGATCGTTCAGCCGATGGAAATCAAGATTCTTGACGCAGACGGCGTAGAGCAGCCTTTCGGATCAAAGGGTGAGATCTGCATCAAGGGTGAGAACGTGATGGCAGGTTACTGGAAGAACCCTAAGTCGACTGCTGACACTATCGTGGACGGCTGGCTCCATACAGGCGATATGGGCTATATGCGTGACGAGGAGATGCTTTATGTTGTAGGACGCTTCAAGTCTCTCCTTATCGCTGCTGACGGTGAGAAGTACTCGCCGGAGGGAATCGAGGAGAATCTCGTGGAAAGTTCGAAGTATATCGACGGAGCCCTCCTTCACAACAGCCAGGATCCGTACACCATTGCCCTTATCACTCCGAACAAGGAGGCTCTCAAGGCATATGCCAAGGAGCTCGGTCTTGATCCGTCGACAAAGGAGGCGAAGGTGAAGATGCTGGAGCTCCTCCAGAGTGAGGTGAACATGTACCGCAAGGGCGGACGTCTCTACGGAATGTTCCCTGAGAGATGGCTTCCTGCAGCTGTCTGTGTGCTTCCGGAGCCTTGGACTGAGCAGAACCACTTCCTGAACAGCTCGATGAAGGTGGTACGCGGAAGGGTCGAGGAGGCCTACAAGGCAAACATGGAGTATGCCTACACTCCTGAAGGAAAGGAAATTGTCAACGATATGAACCTCGCTTCACTCTAATGGAATTTTCAGAATTAATTCAGAAAAGACAAAGTGACAGAAGATATGCTCCCAAGCCAGTGGCAAGGGAGCATATTCTCAAATGTCTCGAGGCGGCCCGTCTTGCGCCGTCTGCATGCAATTCGCAGCCTTGGAAATTCATCGTCGTAGATGACAGGGCGAAGCTTGCCGAATTGTCGGAAGCCGCTATTGGCCTGGGCATGAACAAGTTTACCGTTCAGGTTCCTGTCATGGTTGCCGTGGTCCAGGAGAAGATGAATCTGGAGGCGAAGGCCGGAGCCCTTGTCAAGGACAAGGATTACAGCCTGATGGATCTGGGCATGGCCGTGGAGCATTTCTGCCTTCAGGCTGCCGAGCTTGGACTGGGCACATGCATCATGGGATGGTTTGACGAGAAGCGCGTAAGGAAGGCTCTTGGCGTGCCCCGCGGCCGCAGGGTACAGCTCCTGCTTACGCTCGGCTATCCCGATTCCCCGACCCGCGCCAAGGTCCGCAAACCTCTGGAGGAAATCTCTTCCTGGAACACCTATTGATTTCCCCAAATGCTGAGGTGGGGCGGCGGTTTGGCACGGGATCAGCGCTCTGGTTCGAAGTGCTCCTTGCCGACTCCGCAGGCTGGGCATGTCCAGTCGTCAGGGATGTCCTTGAACGGAGTGCCGGGCGCGATGCCGCTGTCCGGATCTCCTTCGACCGGGTCGTATACCCAGCCGCAGATGATGCACACGTATCGCTGCATGTCTGCCTCCTCGTCCTCCTCTATGGCCTCAGCCACGGCTTCTGCGAATTCCTCCTTTGTGGCTGTGCCCACCACTACCGTTTCTTCAGCCAGGTCTGCGACCCTTGCCGCCGGTGACGGCTCATGGAGCCTGGCCGCCACCTTTTTCCAGTTGATCATCTCCCAGCAGTTGTCCACGAAGGCTGCCCTTCTGTTCCTGTAGTCGATGTAATAGGCGTGTTCCCATACGTCGATGGTCAGAAGAGGCTTGAATCCGGCCCTCAGAGGATTCCCGGCGTTCGATTCCTGGATGATGTGGAGACGGCCTTTGCCGTCCTGAGCGAGCCATGCCCATCCGGAACCGAAGATATCAGTCGCGGCTTTCTTGAACTTTTCCTTGAATGCGGGTACTGACCCGAAGTCCCGGATGATGAGGTCGGTGAGTTCGGCCGGCATCGGCTCGGGGTCAGGTGTGAGGGAGTTGAAGAAGAAGGTGTGGTTCCAGACCTGGGCAGCATTGTTGAACAACGGTCCGGTCGATGTGAGGATGAGTGTCTCGAGGCTGACCTCCTCGTAAGGAGTTCCTGCAATCAGCCGGTTGAGGTTGTCGACGTAGGTCTGCAGATGCTTTCCGTAATGGTACTCGATGGTCTCCTTGCTCATCTGGGGCTCCAATGCGTCGGGCGCATAAGGGAGCGGGGGTAATGTGTAAATCATGTCTTTATGTTTATAAGTCCGTTACACCTACCCCATTTCAATTATCAGACCTTACCGTCAGTGTGCGAAGATGAATCCGAAATAGATTCGCGGACCCATCGGACGGTTGAGGCCGTCCTTGCTGATGGCCAGCAGCCAGTCTGCCTTCAGAGTGAGCCTGAGTGCCTCGCCGACCGCATAGTCTACGCCTATGAAAGGATCCACGGCGAAGAACGGCTTCTTGTTATATACGGCTTTCGCTTCGGGAAGCCAGTCGTGTTTGTCGCCTTCGAACATATAGTATGCGGTCTCCATTCCGCCTCCTACAGTGGCTCCGACGTATGGGTAGAATCTGCCGGCTTTCCAGAAGAAGTCCGCCAGTGCACCGGTCCAAAATACTTTGTTGAAGCTTCCGTCAGCGATGTCTTTCTTTAGTCCCATGTTGGAGAAATATCCCTCGAAGCCAGCTCTGAAATGATCGCTCAGATGGAGCCTTGCGACTCCGCCGATGCCGAATGTGGGCCCTTTAGCCTCATAATTGAAAGGATTGTCACAACCGCTCAGATAGCCTGTGTGCAACATCATTCCTCCGGAAAATCCCTTTATGAACTTTTTATCCTGCTGTTCCTGCGCAGCGCAAGTGAACAGTGATGCTGTTATGAGCAGCAAGTATGCAATCAGTGCCTTTTTCATAGTGCCGGCAAAGATACTGCAATTAATGAAAACGCCAAGTGGAGACTTGTTACATCAGGGAAACAAAGTTTATCCTTTTGTATCATATTATGATTAAATTTGTACTAATGGCGACAAAAATGATTAAAAACAATCCGTGAAGTTTGGATTTTAATTTTAAATCATTACCTTTGTAGCAGACATCAGAAATTATTTTCGTGTCTATTTGTTAAGTTCGTTTTATATACGGCAGGCGTCCTTGGGGAGGGGCGCCTGCTAATTTTTTGTATACCTGTCTGATGTTTGAGATATTTTTAGTAACTTGGGCGCGATTTTGACAAAATCGAAACAAATAATCATAAAAACACTAAACAAATGAACAAGAACAAGACAAATTGGGTAGCGGTGATCACGATGATCTTCATCTTCGGAATGATATCATTCGTCACAAACCTCGCTGCTCCTATCGGCGTCATCTGGAAGCAGGCTCCCGGTATCGACGGCTCAAACTTCTGGGGAATGATGGGTAACATGATGAACTTCCTCGCATATGCATTCATGGGTATCCCTGCCGGAAAGCTCATCATCAATTACGGCTATAAGAAGACCACGCTTATCGGTGTGGCAGTCGGATTCTTCGGCGTACTGATCCAGTTCCTCTCAGGAAAGATCGGAGTCGGTGCCGACATCGCAGGCCTTCCTGCAAACTTCTTCGTGTACCTCCTCGGTGCATTCGTCTGCGGATTCTCAGTATGTATCCTCAACACGGTGGTCAACCCTATGCTCAACCTTCTCGGTGGCGGCGGTAACAGAGGTAACCAGCTCGTTCAGGTCGGCGGTACATTCAACTCGCTGATGGGAACTCTTACTCCTATGCTCGTAGGTGCCCTCATCGGTGCGGTAACTCCTCAGACAGTGATTACAGACGTGAACCTCGTGCTCTTTATGGCGATGGGCGTGTTCGCAGTGACATTCTTCATCCTCATCTTCGTGCCTTTCGTGGAGCCGGAGCAGGAGAAGAACAATATTTCAGTGAAGGACCTTTTCCAGTACCGTCACCTTGTCTATGGCGTGATCGCAATCTTCGTATATGTAGGCGTGGAGATCGGTATCCCGGGTACACTCAATTTCTATCTTGCTGACCCTCAGAGTGGTGCGGGTCTTGATCCGGCTACTGCCGGTGCGATTGCGGGCTTCGTGGCCGGAACATATTGGCTTCTTATGCTGGTGGGCCGTTTCATCTCAAGCATCATCAGCGGAAAGGTTTCCAGCAAGGTGCAGCTCTCTGTAACTTCAGCTGTTGCCATCATCCTTGTGATCAGCGCGATGTTCGCGACTTCGGTGAAGACTTCGATGCCGGTATTCAACGGATCGGGCTTTGAGATGGTCACAGTGCCTCTTACAGCGCTCCTCCTCGTTCTCTGCGGTCTCTGCACATCAGTGATGTGGGGTACGATCTTCAACCTTGCAGTCGAGGGTCTCGGCAAGAAGTCTGCAGCTGCTTCAGGTCTCTTCATGACCATGGTGATCGGTGGAGGTATCCTTCCGCTCATCCAGAACGCTATCGCAGACGCGACTTCATATATGACAAGCTACTGGCTCCTCGTGGCGGCTCTTGCATACATCTGCTGGTTCGCTCTCGTGGGCTCAAAGGTCAAGAATGCATAATAAAACACTATCAAAATGGACTCAACATACGTAGTAGGTATTGACGTCGGAGGACAGACCTCGAAGATCGGCGTCGTGGACGCAAGGGGTACCGTCCTTGCGCAGACAGTTATCCGTACGGATACATATTCGGAAGTGGAACCATATATCGCCGAGCTCGCAGATGCAGTCAACAGGCTCATCAGGGAATCAGGTACTGAAGGAAAGGTGCGTGGAATCGGTGTGGGTGCTCCAAACGGAAACTATTATACCGGAACTATCGAGAATGCGCCTAACCTTCTCTGGGGACGTCAGAGAGTGGAGTTCTCTAAGCTCCTTTCAAAGGCTATGAAGGGCCTTCCTGTGGCTCTTACAAATGATGCCAATGCGGCTGCTGTCGGCGAAATGACCTATGGTGCTGCAAGAGGAATGAAGAACTTCATCATGATCACGCTCGGTACCGGTGTCGGTTCGGGTATCGTGATCAACGGCGAGGTCGTATATGGACATGATGGCTTTGCCGGTGAGCTTGGCCATGTGGCTGCTGTCCGCAACAACGGACGCGTGTGCGGCTGCGGAAAGACCGGATGTCTCGAGACTTACGCTTCTGCGACAGGCGTGGCGCGTACTGCCCGCGAGTGGCTGGAGCTGACAGACGAGCCTTCTGTCCTCAGAAGTCTTGACAGCATCGCTTCAAAGGATGTCTACGAGGCGGCTAAGGACGGCGACAAGCTCGCTCTCAAGATCTTCGAGTTCACAGGAAAGATCCTCGGACGTTCGTTCGCGGACTTCATCGCATTCAGCTCGCCAGAGGCTATCGTCCTCTTCGGCGGACTTGCCCGTGCGAAGGAATTCCTTACAGAGCCTATAGAGAACGCGATGAACGAGAACGTGCTTCCTTTGTGGAGAAACAAGGTGAAGATCGTCTTCTCGCAGCTCAAGGAGTCTGATGCTGCCATCCTCGGAGCGTCAGCTCTTGCCTGGGAACTGTAGCAGGACTTACATATCAGAATCTCATCAACCTCATTTCGGGACCCACCCGGAATGGGGTTGATCTTATGAACAGGAGCCACTGTCCGATGAAGTAAGGAATCATGATCAGCAGTCCGGCATGCGGTATCTTCCCGACGAACATGTTCCATGCGAGGATGAAGTCCGAGAAGACGAAAAGGACGGCTCCGAGGGCGTATAGGCTGCTTCTCTGCAGGAGGGCGAGAACGAGCATCGCGCATATGATGACGGCGTAGACGGAGACGCCGATGCGGACGATGCCGGCCGGAGCAGATGGCGCCACTCTCGTGAACGCCACAATAAGAAGTACGCCGGCGCAAAGCAGGATCATGGCCGTGTAACCCTTTGCCTTGCCTGAGAGCCTGCGGTCACGCTCTACCTTCTCGAAGTATCTCACGACGAAGAACCATATCATCCATACGTGGGCGAGAGCGAAGAAACCCATCTGACCGACGAATGAGCCTGCCGATCCCATGAAGTCACCTGCGGCGGAGCAGAACAGGGCGAGGCACATCTGCCATGGGCAGAGCCACAGCGCTGCAAAAGCCAGTGCGATAAGCGGCAAGGCTATCTTGTGCGGCATGCCGACGGGTATGAAATAGAAACCGGCAAGGCAGAAGAATAATCCCGTGATGCCGAGAGCAAAGGGTTTTACATGCTCGTTCTTTAAATTTATAATCGCCATAACTCTCAGATTTTCCGCTAAGTTAGCAAAAATGAAACAAATTTTTCGCCTGTTACTAACAAAATTTGCATATGGCGAGGGGAATTAGTACCTTTGCAGGTCGGCGTATATGTGCCAATATGTGTGAAAATACAGTATTTATGTTTAATAACTAAAAGTTCAACCAGATGAAAAAAATCAAACTTTTTTTCTTGGCTATGGCAATGCTTGTGTCGGCTCTGGCTTATGGTCAGAATCTGACGGTAACGGGTGTTGTCACGGACTCCGCAACCGGTGAAGGCGTTCCTTTCGCTTCTCTTCAGATAAAGGGAACCATGACCGGAACCAGCACTGACGGCGATGGATACTACTCCATCTCTGTACCTGCCGAGGGAGTCCTCATCTTTTCTTCTGTGGGTTACATCACCCAGGAAGTGGCTGTGTCGGGAAAGGCTGTTCATGACGTTGCCCTTGCACCTGACACTCAGGCCATCGAGGAGACGATCGTCGTGGCCTTCGGTACAGCGACTAAAGAGTCGTTCACAGGATCTGCTACAGTCGTGAAGTCAGACGACATCGCGAAGGTTCAGGCTTCTGATGCGACACGCGCTCTTGAAGGAGTCGTTGCCGGTGTGCAGATGACCACAGCTTCAGGATCACTCGGAGCTACTCCTACCATCCAGATCCGAGGCGTCAGCTCCATCAGTGCGGGTACAGCTCCTCTCTACGTAATCGACGGAGTGCCTTACCCTGGAGACATGAACAACATCAACCCTGCCGATATCGAGTCGATGACAGTCCTCAAGGATGCCGCTTCCAATGCCCTCTACGGTGCGCGTGGAGCGAACGGTGTCATCATGATCACGACAAAGAAGGCCAGAAGCAGGGATGCTGTCGTCACATTCGACGCAAAGGTCGGAGTCAACACAAAGGCTCTCAAGGAATATGACTTCGTGACTGATCCGGGTACTTACTACGAGATGCATTACGATGCTCTCAAGAACTATTACATGGATTCGGGAATGTCGTCGCCAGAGGCTCATT
>JAGBCS010000080.1 GCA_017937885.1 Bacteroidales bacterium | reverse complement strand
CAGATGCCTAAGAAGCCGTTTGCAGTGAAGCTGGACAAGAAGTCGGGCGTGCTCGGCATGCCGGCGCACAAGCGTTGGGTGCTCCTTGCAAACTGGAGCGACCGTACGCTGATGCGTAACGCGATCGCTTACGACATAGCGGATATATTCAGTAACACATTCGCCGGGGAGACCTATGCGGACGGAAGGCCTGCCGCCGGAATGGCGTGGAACCCGTCCGGAGAGTTCGTCGAGCTCGTTTACAATGGAGTATATGTAGGAAACTACTACCTCTGCGAACAGATCAAGATCGACGGCAACAGGCTTGACATCGCCGAGCCGCTCGACGCCGAGGACAATCCTTATGCCGGCGATCCTGCTGCATTCGGATACCTCCTCGAGAGCGACGACGCATATGACGAGACCACCAAGTTCCTCACCAGGTCATACCTTCCGTTCCTGTTCAAGGATGACGCCGACGCCGGCGGAGAGATGCTTGCCTACGCGAAGGGCATAGTCAACGGCATCGACGACAACCTCTATGCAGGCAACTGGTCGGCAGCGTATGAGGCCATGGACCTCGCTTCGTTCGTGGACTTCCTGCTCATCCAGGAGGTGATGATGAACGGTGAGCTTGCCAATCCGAAGAGCTGCTACAGCTACATCCCTAACACCGAAAAGAACGGCGTGCATGACGAAAGGCTCTATGCCGGACCTATATGGGACTTCGACTGGCAGACCATTCCGAACATTTCCGTGATAAACAGCACATATGACAATATGTACACCGATAACGGCGGCAAGGCTTCATATGAGTTCGGATATACCGAATCCATGCTGGCCTACGGTTCGTTCAAGCACAGCGATACAGAGCCGACAGCAGAGAACGAGGACGACAAGCCGTATATGTGGTATCCTCTCCTCGTGCAGAGCCAGGAGTTCAAGGACCTTGCCGCACAGCGCTGGGATGCAGTGAAGGAACAGATCTCATCATATGCCGACGTGCAGATCCCTGCGATGGCAGAGAAGATAAGGAAGTCGGAGGAGGAGAACTGGAAGATATGGTATCTTGATTCCGGAAGAAATGCGGCCATGCTAAGGTACAACACCTTCAACGTCGGAGGAGGATTCAAGGGCGACGAGGACATGACTTTCGACAATGCGGTCACCACCATGAGGTCGAACCTCAAGACCCGCATCAACGGAATGAGCTATGTATCCAACAAGAACTGGCCAAAGACGAGCGGAGCTCCGACTCTCCTGGATACAGAAAACTGATGCAACGAAGAATCAACAAACTATGAAAAACTGTCAAATCACTAAATGGTTAACCTGCTTAAACTAACAAATTAGTCTTCGCAAAAACGGATTTGACACCCAGGCCCGCGGCGCCCTCGCTCGCGGGCCTTTTGTTTGCCTGTTTTGGGAGGTAGTCCTTAGATTGTCTGCGGAGCAACATCCTGACAGTCAATACGATACGTAAACTGCGTGCCGTCAAAGGGGAGCACGCAATACGCATATTTTGTTGACTATCAAGGTGTTGCTCCGCAGGCGAACCTCAAGACCCGCATCAGCGGTATGATTTATGTCTCCGTATAAATACTAAAAAAAAGAAATAATTTTAAAAATCAGAAAAATCTGCAAGGGTAGGACGAGAAAAAATACCATTTCTGCAGATTTTTTCATTCCTTTGTAAAAGGGTGTTGATGATTTTTAATGACATAGATGTCATGACTTAATTTAATCATCAACATTATGGAGGAGAAGAAAACAAACGAGATATCCGAGCTGGATATCACACTGGAGGGAAAGATCCTGATTGACAAGAGTGGAAACAAGTACCGTTATGTCGATCCGATGACGGACAAGGGGTTCAAGATCCTGTTCGGATCCGAGGGAAATGAAGAACTGCTCATTAATCTGCTGAACGGCATCATCCCTGGGGCTGAGATCGTTCAACTGACCTACCACAACACAGAACATCACGGAGTGTCAGAAGAGGACGACAAGGCAATCTTTGACGTTTACTGCGAAGACAAGGACGGAGTACGGTTTCTGGTGGAGATGCAGAACTGGAGTCAGCATTACTTCAATAAGAGGGCTGTCTACTATTCCACATATGCCATACAGGATCAGGCAGCAAAGGAGAAGAAACATCAGAAGAAGACCTTAGGTAAGGAAAACTGGGACTATAATTATGCGCCTATCTATGTTGTCTGCTTCCTGAGTTTCAATATGAAGAGGACTCCTGAAGACCTTATAAAGATAAAGCAAGACGAATATCTGTCATTTTACAGATATATTGACATAGAAACGAAAGAGGAGCTTGGTGATGGAACGACACTTGTCTTCATCGAAATGAACAAGTTCCAGAAGCAGTTTCAGGAATGTCACGAAAAGAAGGAGAGGTGGCTGTGCAGCATGAAGAATATGAGGGGCCAGTTGGAAATCCCTGAAGGCATCACCGGCACCGAATTGGAAACACTATATTCCAAAGGTGAAATAGCAGCACTTCCCAAAAGCAAGAAACTAAATTATATCAGTTACATTATGTCACGGAACGACGAACTAAACTCACGCGCTGAACAGATCGCTGACGCCAGAGAGGAAGGACGTGTAGAAGGTAGAGAAGAGATCATACGATGCATGGTGGCCAGTGGAATGGCTGCTGAGGAGATTGCCAGAATAGTAAAGATGGAATCAAGGATGTGGAGAACGTCCTTAGAGGCTGACATTTTTATTTGACACCCAGGCCCGCGGCGCCCTCGCTCCGCGGGCTTTTTTATATTCTCTTAGCATGTTTCGTACACTGACATGCCGCAGTCTCTGGGGAGAAAATTTGTCCGATCTTTTATAAAAATCAAACAAATTCTGAGATGTTCAACTGGGTGCGTCAGAAAGGCAACCTGATGATTTTTCGGCTGGAAAGGCATTGAGGGGTTAAACATAGGTTGCATTATAACGCTCTAATAATCAATTGTTTACAAATTGCAGTGCGCTTAACCCCTGCTTTAAAAAGAGGGTTAAGCGCACCGTTGGTCCGTATCTATATGTTAATCAGCGTGTTAGACAAAGACGATATGCTAGACCTCGGCGGATAACCGACCGGAACGCGCGCAAATACTGCGCACCATGAGCTTATGTCATCAGCCCTTCTGGGGGGCGTGTGTGGCCTGGGGAGGAATGCGCTGAAAATCAGCGAGATACGTAAACTGCGTGCCGCCAAAGGGGAGCACGCAGTTTGCGTATTGCTTTGACTATCAGGGCATTGTACCGCAGGCAATCTGTGGTAATCTGAGGCTAGCCTCGCCAAACAGCCGGCAAAAAAGGCCCGCGGAGCGAGGGCGCCGCGGGCCTGGGTGTCAAATCCGTTTTTGCGAAGACTAATTTGTTAGTTTAAGCAGGTTAACCATTTAGTGATTTGACAGTTTTCATAGTTGTCAGTTGTTATTTGTTCTGGTATGAGTAGTTCGGCCAGTTCTTGCCGCTTACGAAACCATCCATTCCAGTAACGCGCTCGCCGTAGTTGGTCTTGAGGAGTTCGACAGCAGAATCAAATGTTTCCTGCTCGTCACCCTTCCATCCGCCGCCGACGTTGTATGTGCTCCATCTGCTGGATGTACTGGTGCCCAGTTTCCACATATCCCAGTTCAGCGCCTCTGAAACAGCGATTTTTTCCGCCGTTTCGTCGATAAATGTCTGTATATGCGACAGAAGCCCCGCACTGATAGAAGACCATCTCGAAGCGGCTGTATCCTTGAAATCTGTATCCTTTACAAGCATAGGATACCAGAGGAAGTTACGGTCATCACCATCGAGAGGGGCAGAAGGGAGAGCCGATGCTGTCGAATGATACAGGTAATTAGTTGTACCCATAGGGATTCCAAAGACATATCTGGTAGAAACTGCTGCCGCAATCATAGATGCGTCATACGTAAAGACGTAATCCTCACTTGTATAACTGTCATCATATGACGAATTAAGTTTATCAATATTCGGAATGGTCTCCCAGTCAAAGTCCCAGATCGGACCTGCATACAGTTTTCCGTCATTGATATACATATAAGCACTCTTAGGATGCCAAAGTTCGCCGTTCATCATCACCTCGTTGATCAGGAGATAGTCGACGACTGACGTCATGTCAAGTGTCTGATAGGCAGCCGAATAATTTCCTGCGCAGAGATTATCCTCGATACCGCATACCAGTTCCTGAGCATATGACAGCATCGCCTGGTTGCCGTCATCCTTGAACATGAAAGGAATATAATGCTTGGTCGTGAACTTCAGAGTCTCATCGTAAGCATCGTCGCACTCCAGAAGATATCCGTAACTTTCCGGAATACCATTGTATTCATCAGGCTTGCCTGGCTTCGGCAACTCATATGGATCATTGATCGCAAGACGATTATCGTCGATCTTGATCTGCTCGCAAAGGTAATAGTTACCCACATGCACACCATTGTATACAAGTTCCACGAACTGTCCTGAAGGATTCCATGCAAGACCATCGGAGAGATTGTCCTGGAAGTATCTGGCAGTCTCGAAAGCGATGGCATTTCGCATCAAGGTGCGGTCGCTCCAGTTCGCAAGAAGAACCCAGCGCTTGTGCGGAGGCATTCCGAGCACGCCGGACTTGCTGTCAAGCTTCACGGCAAATGGCTTCTTAGGCATCTTCTGGCTCACATTTCCACGGACGCGGGTCGAAGCTAGAATCGGCTCGTCTACAACATTGCCCTTTTTATCGGTCACAGCAGAAGAACCGTCAGCATTGTAAACCATGAAGTCATCAACGCCCTCGGTCATTTCCCAGTCGCTGTCTTTCGGCTGCCATTTTGTACCGGTCCAGTTGAGCCAGTCACGATAACCGTTTCCGTCACTACCGCTGACATACGTATCTACAGTAGCTGTCTTCTGATTGACAACGACCACAGGAAGACCTGTATTGGTCAATTCGACTGTATAGACAGTCTCTTCCTTGCTGCCGTTGATGACCTTGATCTGCTTGTACTTCAGGAAGTCAACCACGGTTTTACCAGACTCGATGATACCACCTTCATAAACCAGACGGGTACCCTCATTGACAGTGAATGTAGGCTTGAGCTTGCGGTTGTTGAGGTAAGGGATCATTGCCGAAACGACGCCGTCCTTGATGTCACATTTCTCAAAAGTACGTGCTGTCGCATTATACTTGGTTCCATTCTTCACCTGACCAGGAAGAATCTTGCCAGGATTGGCTGCAACATCGAACTGGAAGCTCTTGAGAACCGTTTCTGCGTCAGCAGCAAGACCGGAATAGATATCAAACTCAAGTGTGCCTACGTTCAGGATCACGTTCCTGCCGATTTCGCGTGCCTGCGCATGATTCTTGGCAACATGCAACGGACCGTCCTCCACGAACCTGACGCTGAACTTGAATCCCTTCTCAAACTTCTGAGGTACGATAGCCATATAATAAGTGGTACCAAGCTGGAAGCCATCCTCGGCAACAATCTCTACTGAAGTGCAGCCGGTCTCGGCTGTACATGTCAGGCTTTCGATGCCTGAGCCGTCCTCAGCCATTACAACAGCGGTATTGCCACCGACAGCCTCGTCGTTGAGACCCTCGAAAACGATACTCCAGATGTTCTCCGTAGCCACGGTGAATTTAAGGAGTGCGGTAGCATTCATGAAGCGAAGGTGATCATCAGCAGAATATGCCACGGCCACTGCCGCAGCAGGGTCATATGAACCTGCCACTGCCGTCTGAACCTCAGGAACGGTCACATTCACTGTCTTCGCCGCAAGGTCAGCAGTGTATTCACCTGACGGATATACGGCAATCACGCCATTCTCCGCCGAAAAATCATCCCCGGTATACGAGAATTCAGCAGAAGCGGATCCTTCTGCAGCATCGGTCTCGAACTCGAAGCCCTGTTCGCCGTTGTGTACGGTGATCTTGTCACCGGCCGACCACACGGTCTGAGGCTTTCCGTTTTCATTGGTTCCTAATGCGGCCTTCGTGTCGGCATCATCCGAGCCTATAGTCGCGGTATAGGTCACCGTCCTTCCGGTCTTCTCCGGAACGTAGTTATCCAGTTCTTCCTGCGCACAAGATGCCGCGAGCAGAAGGGCAGCTGTCGCAGCTGCGGCCCTGAGGGTCAAGCGATTGATTCTCATAGCTCTTCCTCCTTCCACTCTTCAAACTGTCCGCTCTGGCAGAGGACGCCCTCCGCCCTGATCTCGATTACGTCAACTACTGGCGACACATATGCGTCGCCAGCAGCGTTTCCACTAATAAATGTTTT
>JAGBCS010000079.1 GCA_017937885.1 Bacteroidales bacterium | reverse complement strand
TTCCTTCCGAACTCGCTCGGAGACTTCACCGACAGAGACGAGAAGGCGATAATGTCAGAGATGGAAAGAGAGAACAGGAAACCATTCAGGAGTCTGTTCACCCGTACCGGAATGGCATACACAGGAAAACTGCTCGGACTGACCGTACTGATCGTCGGCATTTCGGCAGGAGTCGCCCTGCTTCTTCCGGAGACGATGTTCATGACTGTCTTCATCCTCCTGCTGACGACCCTGGGAATCGCATGTTCTTTCATAAAGAAGATTCATGCGATGAAGTACAGCTACGATATCGGGATGTATTTCATCTACATATTCTGCATCGTAGTGGCCTCAATGGCCGATCTCAGCAAGCTGGACTTCGCAGGAGGAATCGGACTGCTGGGCTACCTGCTCGTCGCTGTGTTCGGCTCGCTTCTGCTTCAGGTGATCTTCGCCAAGATATTCAGGATCGACTCGGACATGATGGTCATAGCATCGGTGACATACATCAACTCTCCCCCATTTGTGCCTATGATGGCTGCCGCAATGAAGAACAAGGACGTACTCATTCCGGGACTTACTGTCGGAGTTATCGGATATGCGGCAGGAAACTACCTTGGCTTCCTGATGTCGCAGCTGCTGGGGATACTATAGATGCAGGCGGAAATGCCATAGGATGACACCGACGCTTACGCTGACATTCAGCGAATGCTTGGTACCGAACTGCGGGATCTCCAGACAGAAATCGGAAGCATCCACAACATCCTGACGGACACCCGAGACCTCATTACCGAAGACTACCGCATATTTCCGGCCCTTTTCGGGAACGAAGCGGTCAAGCATCACAGAGCCTACGGTCTGTTCGGCGCTGACTATCGTATACCCCTGTTCCTTAAGGCGTGTCACAGCCTCCATAGTATCCTTCACATGTTCCCATGCGACACTGTCCTCTGCTCCGAGAGCTGACTTATGGATCTCTGCCGAAGGAGGCACGGCACATATGCCGCATAGCCAGACCTTGTCTGCCTTGAAGGAGTCGGCAGTGCGGAATGCAGAGCCTACGTTATGGGCGCTGCGGACATTGTCAAGCACCAGAACGATGCCTGATTCAGGCAGTTCCTTGTATTCTTCGGCCGACACGCGACCAAGTTCCACATTCAATAGCTTCCTATTCTGCATAAAAGACAAAAAAGTTATCAACACAAAGGTAGTAAAAAACAAAAAATGATTACTTTTGTGATTGCTAAAAAACAATTATATGAAACAGGATGTCCAAATTTTCAATCTGATCAAGAAGGAAGAAGAGCGTCAGACCTCAGGAATCGAGCTGATCGCCTCTGAAAACTATGTGAGCGGGCAGGTGCTCGAAGCCCTCGGTTCGATCTGCACGAACAAATATGCGGAAGGTTATCCGGGAGCAAGGTACTATGGAGGATGTGAGATCGTAGACCAGATCGAACAGCTGGCCATCGACAGACTCTGCGAGCTTTATGAGGCAGAGTACGCAAACGTACAGCCGCACTCCGGCGCCCAGGCGAACATGGCGGTCATGATGGCCTGCCTCAAGCCGGGTGATACATTCATGGGCCTTGACCTCGCACACGGAGGCCACCTTACCCACGGTTCGCCGGTAAACATGTCAGGTATTCTCTACAAGGCCGTCGCATACGGTCTCAGCGAGGCTACAGGCATGATCGACTACGACCAGATGGAGCAGAAGGCTTTGGAGCACAAACCTAAGCTCATCATCGGAGGAGCGTCTGCATATTCAAGGGAGTGGGATTACGCAAGAATGCGCGAGATTGCCGACAAGGTAGGAGCAATCCTCTGGATAGACATGGCCCATACCGCCGGTCTTATCGCTGCCGGTCTTCTCAGCAACCCGGTCAAATACGCACACATCGTGACCTCGACAACACACAAGACGCTTCGCGGACCACGCGGAGGTATTATCCTGATGGGCAAGGACTTCGACAACCCTTGGGGCCTCACGACTCCTAAGGGAGTGGTGAAGAAGATGTCTCAGATCCTGAACTCCAGCGTCTTCCCGGGAGCACAGGGAGGTCCGCTCGAGCATTGCATCGCTGCAAAGGCCGTATCGTTCTACGAGGCTCTTCAGCCTGAGTTCAAGGAGTACCAGAAGCAGGTGATGTCAAACGCACAGGCAATGGCCGAGGCTTTCGTTTCAAGAGGCTATAAGATCGTTTCCGGGGGTACCGACAACCATCTGATGCTCATCGACCTCCGCAGCAAGTTCCCGGATCTTACAGGAAAGGTAGCTGAGAAGGAACTCGGAAAGGCAGATATCACCATCAACAAGAACATGGTGCCGTTCGATTCACGCACTCCGTTCCAGACTTCAGGTATCCGCGTCGGCACTCCTGCCATCACATCACGCGGCTTTGTCGAGAAGGATATGGAGTTCATCGTGAATCTCATCGATCAGGTTCTTACCAATGCCGCTGCAAATCTTGACCTTATCGCGGGCAAGACAGAGGAAGGCAGAGAGGCATATGAGGAAGTGCTTGCAAACGTAAGGAAGCAGGTGCGCATGAAGACCAACGGAATGCCGCTCAACAGATATTAATTACAAAGATATTTAATACTGATACAGTATAGGCACTATTATTTTTTGATGACCCCCGCGTCCGCCGCTGAAGCGGCTTGTCGCACCCCCTAGCCGGGGGTGGCATGTCACAAAAAATAATAGTGCCTATACTGTATCAAGAATGAAACCCTTATATGAAAAAC
>JAGBCS010000078.1 GCA_017937885.1 Bacteroidales bacterium | reverse complement strand
GTCGGTAAGGAGCACGAGCACCTTCTCGTTCTTCTCCACAGCGAAATACTCTGCAGCCGCAAGAGCCATGTCCGGAATAAGAAGTCGCTCTACAGGAGGCTGTTCGGTAGTGTTCACGAATGAGATGATCTTGTCGAGTGCACCTGCAGCCTCAAATTCATGCTTGAAGTAGAGATAGTCGTCATTTGAAAGACCCATACCTCCGAGGATGATCTTGTCCACATCTGCACGGAGAGCCACCTGAGCCATCACGTTGTTGTACGGCTGGTCAGGGTCTGCGAAGAATGGAATCTTCTGTCCTGACACGAGGGTGTTGTTGAGGTCGATGCCGGCGATACCTGTAGGAATCAGCTGTGACGGCTGCTTTCTCTTGTATGGGTTTACTGACGGGCCACCGATCTCCACCGTCTTTCCTTCTACTGCCGGACCACCGTCGATAGGCTCGCCGTATGCGTTGAAGAAACGCCCGGCGAGTTCATCGCTCACGTTGAGCGTAGGTGCGCCACCGAGGAATACTACCTCTGCATCTGTAGGAATACCTTCTGTACCTGAGAAGATCTGAAGTGTGACGAGGTCGCCTTTTGTCTTAACCACCTGAGCAAGGCGGCCGTCTACGAGCGCGAGCTCGTCGTTGGATACACCTGACGCCTTGAGCGCTACGGTTGCCTTTGTGATGGCCTCCAACTGTGTATATATTTTCTGAAATGCCTTATTTGCCATTGCTTAGAAGATTATTGAGTTTTTCCTGATATTCGTTGAAGCGGTCGCTCTTGAACTCTGAGTAGTTCATCTGCCTGAGGGCGTTGATGAGTTCCTTGAAGTAGTTGCGGCACTCCTCGAAGTCTTCGAATGTGAAGTTGCGGTCGCAGATACCCATCACGATCTCGAGCATGTACTTCTGTCTTTCGAGCGGACAGAGGGCGTCGATCTCGTCGAATGCATCCTGCTGGAGGATCACGAAGTCGACGAGCTCAGACTTCCAGAAGATCTCATGGTAGCTCATCGGCACACCGTCGTCTCCGAGGATGTTGATCTGGTCGTTCGCCTCCTTACCCTTGCGGACGATGTTCTTCGCTTTCTCGACCATCTCCACCCAGCCCGGCATGATCGTGCTGTTCAGATACTCGCGGATCTCAGGATACTCGAGATACTTCGAATATGAGTCGATAGGGTTGACGGCAGGGTAGCGCTTCTGGTCTGCGCGGTTCTGCTCAAGAGCGTAGAAGCAACGTGCTGCTTTCTTTGTCGACTCTGTCACAGGCTCCTTGAGGTTACCACCCGCTGGGGATACGGTACCGATGAATGTGACCGCACCTGTCTGACCATTGTTGAGGACGACCATACCTGCACGTGCGTAGAAGTTCGAGATGATGGCCGAAAGGTCCACAGGGAATGCGTCGGCTCCCGGAAGCTCCTCCATACGGTTGGACATCTCGCGGAGTGCCTGTGCCCATCGCGAAGTCGAGTCGGCGAGGAGGAGGACCTTGAGTCCCATTGCACGGTAGTATTCGCAGATCGTCATCGCAGTATAAACGGATGCCTCACGGGCTGCTACAGGCATGTTGGATGTATTACAGATGATGGTGGTACGCTCCATGAGGTGACGTCCTGTATGCGGGTCGATGAGTTCAGGGAACTCGGCGAAGATCTCCACGACCTCGTTTGCTCGCTCGCCGCAGGCTGCCATCACGATTACGTCGGCGTCACCCTGCTTGGCGATCGCATGCTGAAGCACTGTCTTGCCACATCCGAAAGGACCTGGAATGAAGCCTGTACCTCCCTCAGCGATAGGGTTGAGGGTGTCGATGGCGCGTACGCCTGTCTCCATGATCTTAGATGGTCTTGGCTTTTCCTTGTAGCCCTTCACAGCGACCTTTACAGGCCACTTCTGCCACATCTTCACCTCGACGTCTTCACCGTCAGCACCTGTGAGCACTGCGATTACCTTGTCAATGTTGTATTGTCCGGCCTCAGCAACTGACTTCACGGTATATTCGCCCTTGAATGCGAAAGGTACCATGATCTTGTGAGGAAGCCAGCCTTCCTTGACTTCTCCGAGCCAGTCTGCAGCGACAACCTTGTCGCCCGGCTTTGCGATAGGGGTGAAGTCCCAGAGCTTCTCATGGTTGAGAGGATCGGTGTATTCTCCTCTCTTGAGGAATACGCCTGTCATTGTGGTGAGGTCGTTCTGGAGTCCGTCGTAGCTGTTTGAGAGCAGACCAGGGCCGAGGGTAGCCTCGAGCATTCTGTCCTCGAACTCCACCAAGTCACCGTTCTTGAGTCCACGGGTGCTCTCGAATACCTGTACTGCGGCATTCTTACCGTTTACCTTGATGACCTCGGACATTAGCTTTGTGTCTCCGACTGTGATGTAGCAGATCTCATTCTGCGACACCGGGCCGTTCATTTCGACTGTCACAAGGTTGGAAACGATACCCGTAACCTTTCCTGTTGTCTTCATATCTGTTCTTGTGTTTTAATTATTTTCGTTGTATTCAACACCCTTGAAGGTGCCCCTAATCTCTTCCACGAGCTTCTTGAACATCTCGCGGCCAGTCTGCTCGTCGAGCAACAGCCACCTGCGGATGATCATCATTTTCACGACTACTCCGAGAATCTTGTCAAAGTTCAGGTAATCGAAAAGAGTGAGCTCGTCGATCTTGTCCCAGTAAAGGTCATCGATGCCTCTTTCCCTTGCGAGGATGTCGCTTCCTTCAAGGATCTTCTGCAGCTTTGCAGCTTCCTTGAATTCTGCTTCCTCCTGCTCAAGGCCGTTCTCTTCGGCCTCAGGGTCAGCAAGCTTCAGAACGTCCTTTTCAGGGTCACGTCCCAGAGCCTGGTTCAGATATCTCACCTTGGCGTTGCGTACGTTCAGGTCGAACTCGAAGAAAGCCCTGATGAAACCGTTCCTGTGTTCCAGTGCCTCCTTGTACAGCTCAAGGCCGATCTGCTCCTTGTCGAAGCCTTTCACGATGAAGTCGAGGGTCTCGTTATCCTTTTCGGAAAGGAGCTCCCTGATCTGACCGAGATAGTCTTCGAGGCTCTTGTCGCCCTGCCTCCAGTCCGGAGTGAAGTCAGGAAGACCGGCTATTATGTATACGTAATTGTTCATTATCCGAAAAGAAGCTTCTTTGTCGTAGGTCTGAGATACTCTGAAATGAGCTGGTCAAATGTCTCCTGGGTGAAGCTTACGAAGTATCCTCCGTCCTTAGGACCGATCTGGAAGCCTCCGCTTACCTTCTTCGAGAAGTTTGCCTCTACGCCTGCTCCGAGAATCTTTGCGAGCTCCTTTGTCACAAACGGCTCAAGATCCTTCTTCAGGCTCTCAGGAAGTACGAGAGCCAGGTCGACAGGACCGTCAGTAGTGAACTTCTCGGCTACCGCCTTGATGAGATCCTTCACAAAGTCTGCTGATGAGAGAGCCTTCTTTACTGCCTCGTCCGTCATCTTGCCGACCACGAGAGTCTCGATGTCCTTTTTTGTAGCCGCAAGGCTCTGCGAAGATGCCATCTTCACGTCTGAAGCTGTCTTGGTCTTCATCTCCTCAGCCTGCTTCTGTGCTGCAGCCACGATCTGAGCAGCCTCGGCCTGAGCCTTGGCGATCAACTCGTCAGCCTGTACCTTGGCCTTGGCAAGAATCTCTTCTCCTTCCTGCCTGCCTTTTGACAGTCCCTCATTGTAGAGCTTGTCTGTCAGTTCCTGCAATTTGTTCTGCATATCGGTCTATTATTATGTTATAAATTATAAATTTTCTTATGTGGATTTTGATTGTTAATCAATCTTGCAAAAATAGTAATAATTCATTGAGAAAACAATCTATTTTGCCGTAAAACAGAAATCTTTAGAGATAAAGATTGCCACCTATTATCCGGAAAAAATTATATATTTGCAAAATAAATTGATTGATAACAAGATAAAACGGATTTATATGTTTGGAATGGGGCCTACAGCAGAGGCATTC
This sequence comes from Bacteroidales bacterium, assembly GCA_017937885.1. GTDB lineage: Bacteria > Bacteroidota > Bacteroidia > Bacteroidales > UBA932 > Cryptobacteroides. Next base: position 44,078 of record JAGBCS010000078.1, on the reverse strand, counting down.
GCGCATTTTGTCCATGGGGGAGTGACGGTATTCTTCATAGTGTGGACATGGCTTCTCTGGCCTTTGCGCAAGCAGAGCAACATGATGTTCATGCTGCTTCTGAACATGGCATACTTCGCCTTCTGCAATGTCAAGGATCTCATCTTCCTTGTCGACGGCTATTGGGAAAGCCTGTATTGGTCGGGCATATCGGTCACCATAGATCTTTTGTATGTTCCCATCGTATCCAACTTCTTCATAGAGGTCGTTTCTCCCGGGTGGGTCAACAAGCGGAGGCTGCTCGTCCCTATGATCTTCCAGGCACTCTTCATCCCGCTGTTCCTGATTTTTCCGACCGAAGCCATGTATAACGCCGCCCTTTGTTCTGCTTATGTCGGAGGAATCGTCGCATTCGTCCTTGTCTGTATCCTCATGGTCCGTCATCGCCGGTTCATACGTGACAATTATTCATATACGGAATATATCGATGTCACATGGGCGATCAATTGTGTTATGCTCATGTTCCTGTGCATGACTCTGTATGTGATAGCCTTCGCGAATGAGACCTGGCTCAGCGGCGCCGTCTTCCAGCTTATTTGCGTAGGTGCGTGGCTATATCTTTATATACTATCCCGCCGGCATCAGGTAGTCGAGGTTACTTCTCCGGTATTTGCATTCCCATGGGTGAAGAAAGAGGTGTCGGTAGAGACAGAACATTCCTCGAATGACCAATATGTGAGTATTGCAGCGCGCCTGGAAGAGTGCATGAATCATGAAAAGCTTTTTCTTAATCCGAAGCTCAGTCTTCAGGATGTTGCGACAGCCATCGGAACCAACAGGACTTATCTGTCTGATTATCTCAATAATGTCCTTAAGCAGACTTTCTATGAATATGTCAACAACCGCAGGGTCGAGGAGGCATGCAGGATCATAGATTCCATTTCTGGCGACGAGCGCAGGACCTTGTCTGAGGTCGCCGAAATATCCGGTTTCAACAGCATTTCCACATTCAACCGCTCTTTTGTCAGGGTAATGGGCATGACGCCTAGTCAGTATTCTGCACGCCAGAAGTAGCGTCGGAACATCCGCAGCGACCTTTATTTGAGTCAATAGATTAATTTGGTGCGGTTTTGATTCAATGACCAATGGTTTTTGTGCATAAAGACTATCTTTATGTACAAATCAATAATACCATGAATAAGATGTTCTACTCAAAGGCAGCTTCCAATCATTTCTACGTCTGCCTGATTGCTTTATGCGTTCTTTTAGGAATTCTGGTCTTCAACCAGCTGACTAAAGACAACAGTCTGCCCCGCAGGCCGGATGTCGTCAAGCTTGAAAAGCCGGCAACTCTGCATGCACGGGTCAACGATGAGAACGTTGAAATCAAGGTGAAGAAAGGTGCGGAGATCAAGATACTTGGAATGAGGTCCGGCCAGATGACCGAACCGGAGAGGGTCTGGGTCGAACTGGAGGACGGATCGCGTGGCTTCATCCATTGCCTGGATTTCGACCTCGAATATGAAGCTCAACTGGATGGCAAGAAGAGACTCAAGCCGGTTACGATAAAGGAAGCTAAGGAAAACGAGGTGGTCGTCGAACTCAAGGATGGCACGACAGAGGAGATCCATTATGACGACCTCTATCCTGTATGGCCTAAGAAATGGGACTTCAAATATCTGAAAACCAGCACGTACGGTTCCTATATATCTAAGTCGAAGTTTGAAGATAAGTATATAGGTTCTACTCTTGAGAAAAACGACAAGAGGAGATGGCCGGCTCGTTATATCGTGAATCATAAGGGAACGTTGTATGCAAGCTACCCTGTATGGGTGATTGATACATCTGACGGCAAGCGTAATCTTCCGACGGTCATCTATGATCAGGAAGGCGTGGCTCAGTCGTATGTGAATGAGGATACGGAGAAAAGAGCGACTCTCTTTGTAAGATTATGGCCGTTGCTCGGCCCGATCATGGATAATCCGTTGGGAAACAGTCTGATCGAGGGTTCGATGTATTCAGCTTTTCCTGCAGCCAAAGGTGATACTTCTCTTGTCATGAAGATCCTGGGATTCGTGCTGATGGCTGTATACCTTGTCTTTGTGCTGCTCTGGCTTTATGCAACCCCTATGATTCCGGTATTGCTGATAGGCGTGCTCATGCATTGGCCTAAGATTTTCTATCCGTTGAGCAACAAGGCTCTCAGTCTCGTCATCATGGTCTTGGGCGTTGTCTCGGCATATTGCTGGGCGGCTCTCCTCCTGGCATGGGGAATCATGTGGCTCTTCCTTATTCCTCTGCCTTTCATCGTGTTTGCCATACTATCCTTCTTTAGTATGCAGTTATCCGAGAACGCACCAAGCAGCAGATGTATCAAATGCCGCAACATTGAATCCATGGAGTTCGTTGATTCTGTCTTCGATCACGAATATCAGAAGTGGATGCGTGAGACCGAATATGTCAAGAACCTGAAGAAGTTCCAGGAAAAGTGGAGGACCTGGACAAATGTCACGACACATTATTCTGATGGAAGTACGCGAGTTTCGCAGGAAAACGTCCAGGACCATACGAAGAACTATACGACCGACCTATATGATGACTACAAGGTCCTCTACAATGTCAAGGTATACAAGAACAATTACTCATGCGCAGCCTGCGGACAGCATGAACATAATTTCTCTGAAGAGTACCATGAGATCGACAGAAAATATTTGGGAACCCATCAGGAAACTCATGAAGAGTAAAGAAAAGGGGAGTGCTCAGAAGCACTCCCTTAATATTTCCATTATGTTCTTCGACTTGCCCATAGTGTAGAAATGCACGGCCGGCGCTCCGTGGGCGATCAGGTCCTTGCATTGCATCGTGCACCATTCCGTTCCTATCTGATAGACTCTCTCTTTGTCGTCTCCGGCCTTGGCAATCTCTTCTGTGAGTTCGAGAGGAATGTCGATGGAAAATGACTCTGGCAGCAGTGCGATCTGCCTGGAAGTTGACAGAGGCTTCAGGCCGGGGATGATCGGAACGGTTATTCCTGCTTCCCTGCATCTGTCGATAAAGTCATAATATACCTGGTTGTCAAAGAACATCTGAGTCACTACGTAATCGGCGCCGGCATCTACCTTCTTCTTCAGATTCGCAATATCAGTCTCAATGTTCGGGGCCTCGAAATGCTTTTCCGGATATGCTCCGACTCCAATACAGAAGTATCTGTCGTCTTCCGATTTACGGCTGCGCCTGTAACTGGCGCTTCCCTGATACTTCCTTATCCCCTCGACCAGTTCGCTCGCGTATCTGTATCCTCCTGGAGTCGGCGTGAAGCGCTTCTCTCCTGTGATGCAGTCTCCTCTCAATGCGACTATATTGTTGATACCAAGGAATTCAAGATTGTCCAGCTTGCTCTCTATCTCTTCGCTCGTGCTTCCTCCGCATATGAGATGTGGCACGACTTCGACATCGTAACGCGACATGATTGCGGCGCATACCGTCGTCTCGCTGATGCGGTTGCGCACGAGATGACGGCTGAAGGTGCCGTCAGCCTCCTCACGATACTCATGTTCGTCCCTGTGGCTGGTCACGTTTATGTATTTCGGGTTGAACTCCATGAACGGAGCGATGCTCTCAAGAAGTTCATTTTTAGTCATGCCTCTCAGCGGCGGTACGATTTCCAAGGAAGGATAAGCCTTGGTGCTTGTCGCCAATATTTCAGATACCTTCATCTTTTTTTGTGAAATGTAAGTCGTTGTATGTCAATCCTTTGTTTAATCTGCGTGCTGCCAAAGGGGAGCACGTGATTAAAGTAAGTTCTTGGTTCTTAGAGAGTTATGTGTTGCGCTATTTCAACAGATGCCCGAGGAAGCGGCGGGCGGTTTCGTCATCCATGCCTCTTCTGGCTGCGTAGTCTTCATACTGATCCTGACTGATGCGGCGGATATCCGGATAACTTGCCTCCGGATGCATGAATATAAGGCCGCATATGCTTGATTCCGGGGTCATTGCATAGCTTTCTGTAAGCTTGATGCCAAGTTCCGGAGACAGCATCTTAAGGATGTCTCCCTTCAAGGTATGGTCCGGACAGCTCGCATATCCTGCCGCAGGCTTGATCACCTTGACTTCCGTTCCGTTATCACGGACGGAGAGGAGAATCTCAGCATCCAGCCACTTTGAAGCAGCCTCGGCAAGTGTCATTCTGATTGTTTTCCCGACCAGATCCTCATATCTGTTTGCGCAGGCCGGACAACTGCACCCCTCTTCATGGTGCTTGCCTTGCTCCACGCTTACTGCAAACATCCCGAAAGGAGAGGAGGCCTCACTGGAAACAGATGCTACGAAATCGCACAGAGACAGTCCTTTACCGTTCTCCTGTCTCATCATCGGCATCCTTATTGTCTGGCCGTCTGCCGGGAAGATTATGTCTTTTCCGTCACTTGATGCCGGCATGAAACGGGCAGATATCCTGATCTTGAAATTACGCATCTCAAGTTCTGCTTCCGCATCCTTGCGCAGCTGGATCAGCTCCATCACTTCCGGTACATGACTTCCGTATTTCACGCCCCATATCGCATAGAACATCTTCCAATCGAAATATGGCATCACTTCGTCCAAGGTAAGGGCTCTGAGAAGAATGTCCTGAGGAAGTGCCATTGCAATGCCTTTAAAGGCCTTTCCCACCGCTTCCTTCTTTATGTCTTGTCTGACGGGACGCGTCGCCTTGTCTTCCTTCATGTACATCTCCCTGAGCCTTTCCTGCTCCTTGTGCTGCTCCGCCTCGAATGTGTCTCTGTCCAACATGCACTTCTTTGCATGTACGGCTGCAGCTGAAGCATCTGCGCCGTAGAATACGTGCGCGTATAATGGTGCAAGCTTTACTGCTGTATGGACTGCCGAGGTTGTCGCACCACCGATCAGCAGCGGTATCGTCATTCTCCTTTCGGCCATCGCCCTGCATATCTCCTCCATCTGATACAGCGAAGGAGTGATCAGTCCGCTTACGGCAACAATGTCTGCACTGAGCCGTTCGGCCTCGTCAAGTATCGTGTCCCTGTCTACCATGACTCCGAGGTCGTGAACTTCAAAACCGTTGCAGGCCAGTACGATACCGGTAATGTTCTTGCCAATGTCGTGGACATCACCCTTAACAGTAGCTATCACGACTTTCGGCTTGTCACTTTCCTTGCTGCCTGTCTCCATAAACGGCTCTAGTATTTCTACGGCATCCCTCATGACCTTGGCCGACTTCACGACTTGCGGGAGGAACATCTTTCCGTCACCGAAGAGCCTTCCCACGGTTTCCATTCCCTCCATGAGTGGTCCTTCGATGATACTCAGTGCACTTCCGTATTTCTGCATTCCCTCCTTGAGGTCATTCTCAAGATTGTCTCCCTTTCCCTTTACGAGAGTATTCACGAGTCTTTCTTCAAGTGAGGTGAGGGATGATTCTGTTTCCGCAGGCTTGACATCATTCTTTTCTTCAAGCATGCGTGAGGCCTTTTCTATTAGTCTTTCCGTAGCTTTTGCATCCCGGTCAAGTATCACATCCTCAACACATTTCAGGAGCTCCGGCTCGATTTCATCATATACCTGGAGCATTGAAGGATTTACTATCGCCATGTCCAGACCAGCCTTTATGGCATGGTACAGGAATGCGGAGTGCATGGCCTCGCGTACGGCGTTGTTTCCGCGGAAAGCGAAAGAAAGGTTGGATACGCCGCCTGATGTCAGCGCTCCGGGAAGATTCGCCTTTATCCATCTGACGGCCTCGATGAAGTCTACGGCATATTTCGCATGATCTGCGATACCTGTACCGATGGACAGTATGTTCACGTCGAATATGATGTCTTCAGGTGCGATACCGGCTTGTTCTGTCAGAAGCCTGTATGCCCTTCCGCATATCTCGATCTTTCTTTCATAAGTGGTTGCCTGGCCTTTTTCATCAAAGGCCATCACAACCATCGCTGCTCCTAATGCCTTGATGGCCTGTGCTTTACTGATGAATGCATCTTCGCCTTCCTTCAGGCTGATCGAATTGACGATACATTTGCCCTGGGCGTTCTTCAGGCCTGCGAGAATCGTCTCCCAATGGGAGGAATCGATCATGAGAGCTGCCCTGGCAACCGCCGGGTCGTTTGAGATGTATCTGACGAATCTCTCCATCTCACTCGAACTGTCCAGCATTGCGTCATCCATGTTTATATCTATGATTGACGCACCGTCCTCGATCTGTCTTGCAGCAATCTGCAGCGCTTCGTCATATTTCCCTTCCGAAATCAGACGTGCGAACTTTCTTGATCCGGCGACATTGGTACGTTCACCGACATTTGTGAAATTGATGCGCTTCACATCTACGGTAACCGCTTCCAGACCGCTGACTTTCAGTGTCCCGTCCGTGAAGACGGCCTTATTTGCGGACCATTGGCGAGGTTTGATGCCTTTGATTGCCTTGGATATTGCCTTGATATGATCAGGAGTCGTTCCGCAGCATCCTCCGGCTATGTTTATGAGGCCGCGAGAGGCCATCTCCCTGATCTGCGATGCCATTTCTTCCGGACTCTGATCATATCCGCCCATCTCATTCGGCAGTCCTGCGTTCGGATAGCAGCTGACTGCGCATCCGCACCATCTGTTCATGTCTTCGACAAGAGGCATAAGCTCTGCCGCTCCGAGGGAACAGTTGAGTCCGAAGGACATGATAGGGTAGTGGCGGACAGATGTGTAGAATGCCTCAAGAGTCTGGCCCGTCAGCGTCCTTCCGCTCCTGTCTCCAACCGATACCGAAATCATTACAGGAATAACACTCCTGCTGTTCTTATCCATTTCAGCGATGGCAGCCAAAGCAGCCTTGACATTGAGAGCGTCAAAGCATGTCTCGATAAGGAGAATGTCTGCCCCGCCGCTGATCAGTGCTTCGGCCTGCGCGCGGTAGGCATCCTTCATCTGATCGAATGAATAAGGCCTGAAAGCCGGGTCTGCCACATCAGGAGACAGCGAGAGCGACTTTGAGGTAGGTCCCATGCTGCCTGCCACCCAGACCTTGCGGGAGAGTCCGACAGACGCAGCCATTTGTGCAGCCTCATCTGCTGCCTCACGGGCAATCCTCGCGCCTTCATATGCCATCTGCTCTGCAAAATCCTCACAGCCGTATTCTCTCTGTGAGATGACGTTAGCGCTGAACGTGTTGGTCTCGATGATATCTGCCCCGGCAGCAATGTATTCCTTGTGAATCTGCTTTATGATCTCCGGGTGTGTCAGGTTGAGACATTCATTATTGCCCCTGAGTTCCTTGATACAAGAGGAGAACGGACCGCTGTGGTAATCTTCCTCAGCGAGTCCGTATCTCTGGATCATCGTGCCCATTGCACCATCCAGAATCAGTATTGTATTATTCTGTTCCATCAAATTCTGCAAAATTACGAATAACAAACGATTTTAACAATCGTGTCTGGAAAGAGAAAAGAATAAGCGGTTTTTATACTGATTTGCAGATAGTTGCATGATGCCCTGGAACTGCCGGTTATCCTAGGAAACTGAGCAGGATGCCGGCAGCTACGGCCGAGCCTATCACACCTGCAACATTAGGTGCCATGGCATGCATCAGCAAGTGGTTGTTCTTGTCGAATTCACGTCCCACATTCTGAGAAACACGCGCAGCATCCGGAACTGCCGACACACCTGCATTTCCGATAAGCGGGTTTATCTTTCTGCCTTCCTTGCAGAAGAGATTCATGAACTTCACGAAAAGGACACCGCATGTGGTGGCAATCACGAATGAAAGGAGTCCAAGAAGGAAAATCTTGATTGAATCTCCTGTCAGAAATTCGTCTGCCTGAGTAGAACAACCTACTGTGATGCCGATGAGTATGGTAACGACATCGATGAGCGGTCCGCGTGCTGTTTCGGCGAGGCGCTTTGTCACACCGCTTTCCTTCAGCAGGTTACCGAAGAACAACATGCCCAGAAGCGGCATTCCTGAAGGGACTATCATTGCTGTCAGTATGAATCCGACTATAGGGAAGATTATCTTTTCCTTCTGCGATACCGGTCTCGGGGCTGCCATTCTGATAAGTCTTTCCTTCTTGGTGGTCAGAAGAAGCATTATAGGACGCTGTATGACTGGTACGAGAGCCATGTAGGAATAGGCCGATACGGCAATGGCACCCATCTGATGAGGGGCAAGCTTTGATGAAAGGAAGATGGCTGTCGGACCGTCCGCACCACCGATGATTCCGATGGCTCCGGATTCGGCTGGGGTGAATCCCATATGAAGGGCTATGACATATGCTCCGAAGATACCGATCTGTGCTGCTGCACCGATAAGCATCAGGCGAGGCTGGGATATGAGTGCCGAGAAGTCGGTCATGGCTCCGATACCCAGAAATATGAGAGGCGGATACCAGCCCTTCTGAACACCTTGATATAGGATGTTCATCACCGAACCTTCTTCATATATGCCGATATTCAGACCTGAAACAAAGGGAATGTTTCCTATGATCATTCCGAATCCGATAGGTACAAGAAGCAGCGGTTCCCAGTCTTTCAAGATGGCGACGGTTATGAAGGCTATGCCTATCGCTATCATGACGATGTGCTGCCATGTCATGTTGGCGAATCCGGTATAGCTCCAGAACTGCTGCAGACTTTCGAAAATGGTATTCATGATTATCCGATAGTTACGATTGGAGCGCCTTCAAGTACAGAGTCGCCCTTTGCTACGTTGATGGCTGTTACTGTACCGTCATGAGTTGCCTCGATGGAGTTTTCCATCTTCATGGCTTCAAGCACTGCAACTTCCTGACCTGCCTTTACTGTATCACCTACGTTGACCTTTACTGCAATGATGACTCCAGGTAGAGGTGATGTAACGGCTTTGCCTGCTCCTGATGGAGCGGGGGCTGCGGCTGGAGCTGGTGCCGGTGATGGCGCAGCCTGAACCGGAGCGGCTGCAGGAGCCTGTACAGGCGCTGCAGCAGGTGCTTCCTCAAGCTCCACCTGATAGTCTGTACCGTTCACTGTGACTGAAGCGTTCTTACCTTCTACTGAATTGATCGCAACATTGTACTCGTTGCCGTTGATCTTGAATTTATAAGTTTTCATGAGTTATTTTCTTCTTATAGTTATGATGTAACTTTCCATATCGTGTACCGTATCGTTCAGATACTGGTGCATTGCCATTCCGATGGCAGCGTAAACCTCGCCGTTCATTTCCTGGTCGAGAGCCATGGCGATGGCGGCTGCGATTTCCGCATCGGGGCATCCTTTGGCAGTCTTAGGCTTCTTCTTTCTTTCCGGAAGCCTGAACTGTCCTGACGAGATCTTTCCTATGAATGTATAGGCAAAGTACAGTATTACCAGAGCAGTAAAGACCACGGTAACGGATACCAGGGTTATTATGGCTCCGTGCGGATCTTTCTCCAGCATGTCTGCACTTTTCTCGGCGACAGTCTGCGATGCCTGCAATAACATAAATCCGTTCATGTCCTCAAGTCTTTATAATGGCAGGTTGTCGTGTTTCTTCCAAGGATTCTGCTGCTTCTTGCCTGCGAGCTGCTCGAGAGCTCTGATAACGCGGAAACGGGTGTTCCTAGGCTCGATTACATCATCGATATAGCCGTATGACGCTGCATTGTATGGATTGCAGAAGAGGTCGTTGTACTCGTTCTTCCTTTCCTGTGCGGCCTTTGCCTGCTCTTCAGGATCGGCGATCGCCTTGATCTCTTTTGAGTAAAGGATCTCAACAGCACCTTCTGCGCCCATCACTGCTATATTCGCTGAAGGCCATGCATAATTGATGTCTCCGCGCAACTGCTTGCAGCTCATGGTGATATGCGCACCGCCATAAGATTTTCTCAGCGTTACGGTCACCTTAGGGACTGTAGCTTCGCCATATGCGTATAGCAGCTTTGCTCCGTGCGTGATGATGCCGCCGTATTCCTGCTGTGTGCCGCAGAGGAAGCCAGGTACGTCGACGAGGGTCACAAGCGGGATGTTGAATGCGTCGCAGAAGCGCACGAAGCGTGCCGCCTTGCGTGAGGCGTTGATGTCCAGTACGCCCGCGAGAATCTTCGGCTGGTTCGCTACAATGCCGACAGAACGTCCGTTCATGTGCGCAAAACCGACGATGATGTTCTTTGCCCAGCTCTTGTGAACCTCAAGGAATCTGCCGTCATCGACTATGCTTCCGATCACCTGATACATGTCGTATGCCTTGTTCGGATTGTCCGGGATTATGTCGTTCAGTGCGTCATCGACACGTCCTGCAGGGTCAGCTGTCTCCACGAAAGGAGCCTCTTCTCGATTGTTTGACGGAAGGAAGCTGAGCAGATCCTTGATCGTCTGTATGCCTTCGGCTTCATCGGCTGCTGCGAAATGGGCGACACCGCTCTTCGTGCCATGCACACTTGCACCTCCGAGCTCTTCCTGAGTCACGCTTTCTCCTGTCACGGTCTTCACGACGCCCGGGCCGGTAAGGAACATATATGACGTATCCTTGATCATGACCGTAAAGTCGGTAAGAGCAGGGGAGTAGACCGCTCCTCCGGCACATGGACCGAATATACCTGAAATCTGAGGGACCACGCCCGAAGCAAGAATGTTTCTTTCGAAGATCTCACCGAATCCCGCCAGCGAGCATATGCCCTCCTGGATACGCGCTCCGCCTGAATCGTTGATGCCGATGAACGGCGCACCGTTGCGGACTGCCATATCCATGACCTTGCATATCTTCTGTGCCATTGTTTCAGACATGGATCCTCCGGTCACTGTGAAGTCTTGTGCGAATACATATACCAGACGGCCGTCTATGGTTCCCTGGCCGGTCACCACTCCATCTCCGTCAAACTTTGTCTTTTCCATGCCGAAGTTTGTGCAGCGATGCTGTACGAACATGTCGAACTCTTCAAAGCTGCCTTCGTCAAGAAGCATCGCGATCCTTTCGCGTGCCGTGAACTTGCCTTTCGCGTGCTGGGCGTCAATACGCTTCTGTCCTCCGCCCATCCGTGCGGCGGCGCGACGCTCTACAAGCTCCTTAATCTTTTCCTGTTGAATGCTCATAATTATCTTATGATCTGGTTTGGTTTTATCAATACGACAAAGATAGTGTTTTTTCTTTTCCTGCAAATAAAATCATACCACAGGTCATGATATTCCGCCACAATTCATATCCTTGTGGTGAAATACGAAAAAAGGACGGCCAGACGGTCGTCCTTTTTCTGAGTATCGTGGTGAAATTACGGCTGCATTGTAGTATATACGTTCTGAACGTCATCATCCTCTTCGATGCGCTCGATGAGCTTCTCGACGTCAGCCTTGTCCTCTGCAGAAAGCTCCTTGAGCTCTACGTTAGGAAGACGGGTGAACTCTGCCGCTACAAGCTCATAGCCGTTGTCCTCGATCCATTTCTGGATGGTGTTGAACGCTGTGAACTCACCATAGAGCACGATCTCCATCTCTTCGTTCTCGTTCTCCTCCTCGAAGATCTCCTCCACTCCATAATCGATAAGCTCAAGCTCGAGCTCCTCGAGATCGTACGGATTGGCAGTCTTCATGCGGAACATGCACTTGCGGTCGAACATGTAGTCTACGCTTCCTGATGTTCCGAGCGATCCGCCGCTCTTTGTGAAATATGAACGTACGTTTGCTACAGTACGGTTGTTGTTGTCGGTAGCTGCCTCAACGAGGACTGCGATGCCGTGAGGACCGTATCCCTCGAATACAACCTCCTTGTAATCAGCCTGATCCTTATCGGTCGCCCTCTTAATGGCGCGCTCGATGTTATCCTTAGGCATGTTCTCGCTGCGTGCGGTCTGGATAAGTGCGCGAAGACGAGGGTTTCCTGTCACATCTGGACCTCCCTGCTTTACAGCGATGGTGATTTCCTTACCGATCTTGGTGAAGACGCGGGCCATATGACCCCATCTCTTGAACTTTCTTTCCTTGCGGAACTCAAATGCTCTTCCCATAATTACTTAGCCTCAATTCTGCCGATGTACTTGTCGATGTCGTATCCTTCCATAGACTGCGGATACTGATCCTTGATCTTCTTGTAGTATGCGAGTGCCTTTGCCTCGTCACCGAGCTTTTCTGCAACTGCACCTGCCTTGAGGAGGTAACCTGCAGCAAACATGTTGTCTACGGTGTTGGCAGCCTTCTCGAAGCATGCAAGAGCCTTGCTGTAGTTCTCGAGACCTACGTATGCGTCACCGATGCATGCAGCAGCGCGTGCTGCGAGGATCTCGTCCTTGCCTTTGTAAGACTCAAGATACTTGATGGCCTGCTCCCAGTTTCCGTTCTGGAGCTCGCATACTCCTGCGTAGAAGTATACAGCCTTTCCTGCCTTTGCGCCGTACTCGTCGATGATCTGTGCGAATCCGAGCACGTTTCCGTCACCGTTGAGAGCCACTTCGTAGTCACCTGCACGGAATGTCTGCTCTGCAAGAGCCATCTGGCCGAGAGCCTCCTGTACCTTAGGCTCGTGAGCGAACTTGTACCAGCAGAAGACAGCAGCGCATGCAACTACCACTGCAACGCAGATGGTTGAAAGGAGCTTGCCGTTCTCGTTGAAGAATTTCTCAGTCTTTGAAACCGCCTCGACTACTGCCTCGGCATTTTCGTTTTTGATTTCTTTAGCCATATCTGATAGTTTTTTAATTATTCTTATGGGCCGTATGCGCTATGCCCCGGATGCCTGATTTTCAGGCGTCAGAACGCACTGCGCACAAACAGGCGGCAAATTTAGAAAAAATTGTCCAAACTCCCAATAATTTTTTACTCTCTTGCTTTTCTATGCGGATTTGGTTATATTTGCCATGATATATCGGAACCGGTCATGCCAGTACTAGAAAAAATAGTCATATCCGACTTCAGGAACATACAGCTTCAGGAGCTTGAGTTCTCTCCGAACGTGAACTGCATAAGCGGTAACAACGGGGAGGGTAAGACCAATCTTCTGGATGCGGTATACTATCTTTCAATGACCAAGAGTGCATTCGCGACTTCCGACCGCTTCAACTTCCGTCACGGGACAGAAGAGTTCTCGATAGCAGGAACATACCGGATGGAAAACGGCCTTTCAAGCCGATTCGCGCTGAAGATGACCTCGAAAGGCGAGAAGAAGGTGAAGCGTGATGACAAGCCGTACGGCAGAGTGTCAGAACATGTAGGCGTGCTGCCGATCGTGATGGTATCTCCGGCGGATATATCTATGGTCAGCGAGTCTGGCGAGGAAAGACGCCGCTTTGTGAATGCAGTGCTTTCGCAGATGGACCGGGAATACATGACTTCTCTCCAGCAGTACAACAGACTGCTTCAGCAACGCAACAGGATGCTCAAGGAAATGGATGTAGACCGTTCCCTGCTTGAAGTCATCGACATGAGGATGTCTGCCCTTGCCGAGCCGATATGGAAGGCGAGGAAGCGCTTTGTTGAGGATCTCCGGCCGATAGTATCAGAATATTATAAGTCTGTCTCAGGTGACAGCGAACAGGTGTGCATCGAGTATGATTCGGAACTTTCGAAAGCTTCCCTGGACCAGCTCCTGTCTGCCTCTTTCGAAAAGGACAGGATCCTGAAGTATACCTCGGCAGGTCTGCAGAGGGATGATTTCGTCTTTACCATGAACGGCCATCCGATAAGACGTTACGGGTCGCAGGGACAGCAGAAATCTTTTCTCGTGTCACTGAAGTTCGCCCAGTATGAGATCATGAAGAAGAATTACGGCTTCGCTCCGATCCTTCTTCTTGACGATGTGTTCGACAAGCTCGACATGGGGCGCATATCGAACCTTCTGCAGATGGTGGCGAGCAACGATTTCGGTCAGATATTCATAACTGACAGCAACAAGGTACGCATGTCCGGCATAGTGGACGGCCTCACTCAGGACAGAGCATACTTCGAGACGGTAGGCGGTACCTTTACAAGAATATGATGGCGGCAGGAGGAAACAGGATAGGACGCAAGGATGCGCAGGGCATGCAGGAACTCGTCTCGCAGTATATCCGCGAGATGAAGCTTTCGGCAGGATTCAACCGTCAGAGAGTGTTCGAGGCGTGGGATGCCGTGTCCGGCGCATCACGGTATACTGTCGACCGCTTCTTCCGCGACGGCATGCTGTACTGTACCATAAGTTCGTCTGTCGTACGCAATCAGCTGTACTTCCAGCGTGATGTGCTGCTGGCGAAGATGAACGAATACCTTGACAATGACGAAATGTTTGTACGGGACGCCAAAGGAGGACCGGTGATAAGGAATCTGATTTTGAAATAGACATATGAAGATAGTAGCAGACATAGATGTACCTTTCCTCAACGGGGTGTTCGAACCCTATGCGGAAGTGGTGTACAAGAAGGGACCGGATATCTCTCATGAGGATGTCGCAGATGCCGATGCCCTCATTCTCCGCACACGTACCAAGTGCAATGCGGAGCTTCTGGAAGGCTCTGCTGTCAAGGTGATTGCGACTGCGACGATCGGTACTGATCACGTGGATTTCGACTTCTGCAACAGCCATGGGATCGAGGTGCACAACGCGGCCGGATGTAACGCCGGAGGCGTCATGCAGTACGTCTTTTCCGCTCTGTACGGAGTTGCGGCGCGGAAGGGAATAAAGATCGATGGAGCGACCATCGGAATAATAGGTGTAGGTAATGTGGGAAGGAAAGTGGAGGAAATGGCCCGCTATCTCGGGTTCAACGTGCTGAAATGCGATCCTCCTCGTGCCAGGGCTGAAGGTCCGGAAGGATTCTGTTCTCTTGAACATATTCTTGAGAATTCCCAGATTGTCACCTTGCACGTGCCGTTGGACGAAATAACGCGCGGTATGGCCGGATCCAGGTTCTTTGCGATGATGCAGCCCGGCTCCATATTCATAAATGCTTCAAGAGGTGAGGTCGTGAATGAAAACGCTCTCAAGGCGACATTGCCGAAGTTCGGTGCAGTGGTCATAGATACCTGGAACAATGAGCCGAAAGTGGATGCTGAACTTGTTGACATGGTCGATATCGCGACGCCTCATATTGCCGGATATTCATATCAGGGGAAACAGACCGGTACTGCCATGGCTGTGCAGTCGATAGCCCGCTTCTTTGGGATAGAGGAACTGTACGATTTCTTTCCGGAAGCTGATCTTCCGGACCATGATCCGGTCCTGCTGGACCTCAAGGGAAAGACCAATGGTCAGATCGCAGCGGTCTTCCAGTACAATTACCCGATCTTTACTGATGACTTCCGCTTCCGCATGGATCCCGGAAAGTTCGAACAGCTTCGTTCGGAGTATCAGTACAGAAGGGAAGTATATGTGGAATAGAACAATTCAACACTAAATAATAACCATAACCAAATGTTTACTAAAGAAGATATCGCACAGATCGAACAGAGAGGTTCGGCAGTGCAGACAGTTGAGCAGCAGGTGGAGCGCTTCAAGCAGGGCTTCCCTTGGATGAAGATCGTTGCTCCTGCAACCCCAGAAAGAGGTATCCAGGTTCTTGATGAGGCAGCAGTAGAGGCAGCAGCAAAGTATTACGACGGCGCAAAGATCAGCGGAAAGTGCAAGTTTGTCCCTGCATCCGGAGCGGCTTCACGTATGTTCAAGGACCTGTTCAGCGGGCTTGACGCTCTCAAGGCGGGAAAGGAACTCGCAGACGACGCTCCAGCAGCAAGGTTCGTTGATCAGATCGCTTCGTTCGCGTTCTACACTCCTGAACTTTTCGGTACCGAGTCATGCAAGTGTCCTGAGTACAGGAAGGATGTTCTCGCAAAGACCCTTACTGACGAAGGCCTCGGCTATGGAGCCAAGCCTAAGGGAGTCCTCAAGTTCCATAAGTATACAGACGGAGAGATCCGTACTGCTTTTGCTGAGCATCTCGTTGAGGCCCAGAACTATATGAGGAATGAGGATGGTACTGCAAACCTCGTGGTGACGATTTCTCCTGAGCATCAGCATCTTTTTGAAGATGCATATGCAGAGGTGAAGGAAGCATATGAGGCAAAGTATGGTGTGAAGTACAACATAACCTTCACATTCCAGGACAAGGCTACAGATACAGTGGCCGTTGATGTTGAGAACAAGCCGTTCAGGACTGAGACAGACTCACTCCTTTTCCGTCCTGCAGGTCACGGCGCCCTTATCTATAATCTCAATAAGATTGAAGAGGAAGTCGTTTCGATCAAGAATATTGACAATGTGGCCAATGAAAGACTCCTTCCTGAGACCGCTACATGGAAGAAGGTGCTTCTCGGAAAGGCTCTTGAACTTCGTGACAGGATCTACGGATATCTCAATGCTCTGGATGCATGTGCAGAACCATGTTCTGACGAGTGCAAGGCGCTTTGTGATGAAATCGAGGCTTTCCTTGACAAGACTCTCTGCGTTACTCTTCCTGCAGCATCTGACTGCAAGGCACGAGTCGCTGCGCTTCGTGCAAAGCTTGACCGTCCTATCCGTGTGGCAGGTATGGTGAAGAATCAGGGTGAGCCTGGAGGCGGTCCTTTCATCATTGCCGAGAAGGACGGATCTACCTCGCTTCAGGTTCTGGAAAGCGTACAGATCAACATGTCTGACGATCATGCACGAAACGCACTCGCATCAGCTACGCACTTCAACCCTGTAGATATCGTATGCTGCCTCCATAATTACAAGGGAGAAAGCTTCGATCTCCTCAAATATGTGGACGAGGATGCAGGCTTCATCAGCTCGAAGAGCTATCAGGGTCGCGAGCTCAAGGCTCTGGAACTTCCTGGACTCTGGAACGGTGCGATGAGCAACTGGAACACTCTCTTCGTCGAGGTACCTCTTGCTACATTCAATCCTGTAAAGGTCGTTCTCGACCTCCTCAGACCGGCACATCAGAACTAGGATTTTTCATTCAGTGAATATGAGAAGGCGGCAGAGACGATCCTCTGCCGCCTTCTTTGCATATATGTCAGGACAGCATCTTGCTTCTGACCGATGTCTGTCCTTCGAAGAGATCATCCCGAGCCGGCATGGCCTTGGATGTGAGGCTGTCAGCCAATATCAGATTCTTCATTTCCGTCTTGTGGGCATCAAGAGCTTCATTGACAAGCTCTATGCTCCTTGGAAGATATTTTCTCAGCTGTCTGACTGTGTCGCAGAAGAATTCGCAGCTGAACATTATGCTCTTCATGTCCTCGAGAATCACCGGCTTCACGATGAAGGTCTCCGACATTGCGGCATTGGATGCCACCAGAAAGAGTTCGGATGTCCCTTCCTCAATGCTGAAGAATATCCTTACTGACAAAATACCTTCTTCATATTCGACTACTCCGATATTGTCTTCGATGTTGAAAAGAATATGGTTCTTTTCGTAGGATGGTCTGTATCCTCCTTCCATCATGCACTGGAAGATGCTTCTCATGGTCAACATAGCATATATTTTTAATTGTCTGATTCAAAGAATTGACATATATGATGCCATTTACAAGAAAAATCATTAAATTTGGAAGATTTTAGATCGTACATGAAGAACATAGTCATACCGGAGTGCGGAAGCAGAAGGCTCATCTTCTACCTGGCCATGGAGGAATATGTGGCCAAGGCCTTTGATGAGGAGGCGTTTTTCGTGTGGCAGTCTGATCCTACGGTCATCATCGGACGTAATCAGGTTCTTGAGAATGAAGTGAATCTGGCATATTGCGAAGCTCATGGCGTCCAGGTGTACAGACGCAAGAGCGGAGGTGGATGTGTCTATTCGGACAAGGGCAATATCATGATGTCATATGTATCCCGCAGGGGAGATGTGTCGGCGGTCTTTGACAGGTTTCTGTCTGAATTGACTGCCTGTCTTTGTTCATTGGGACTGCCGGCGGAGAAGTCAGGGCGCAATGACGTGCTGGTGGAAGGCCGGAAGGTTAGCGGAAATGCCTTTCATATGCTTCCGGACAGAAGCATCGTTCATGGGACCCTGCTGCATTCGACTGACATGGAGGCTTTGACGGAGGCGATACGCCCTCCGGTGGAGAAACTGTCAAGACATGGGGTCGAGTCCGTGCGGCAGAGGGTGTGCAACCTTGCGGAGTATTCGGAGCGCATGATGCAGGTGCCGGAGCCTTTGAATTCAGCGGAAGCGCTGATGGAGTATCTGGTGAAGCATTTCTGCGATGGCGTGATGACGCTTGATGCAAAGGATGTTGCTGAAATAGAAATGATTGAAAAGGAATATATTAATCTATAAAACCAAGCATTCATAATGGAAGAGAATCTCTTGAAGACCTGTCTCTATGACAAGCACGTGGCCCTTGGCGCCCTGATGAGCCCGTTCGGTGGCTTCATCATGCCTATACAGTACACGAACATTACAGATGAACACAATGCTGTGCGTCACAAGGCCGGAATGTTCGATGTCTCTCACATGGGAGAGATCTTTGTCAGCGGACCTGATGCCGCAAAGTTTGTCAATCATGTCTTTTCAAACAACATTGCAGGCATGGAAGACGGAAAGATCCTTTACGGAATGATGCTGAATGAGAAAGGCGGCACAGTCGATGACCTTCTTGTGTACAAGGAGTTCGAGCCGGATCATTACCTGCTTGTGGTCAATGCATCGAATATTGCGAAGGACTATGCGTGGCTCTGTGCTCAGACCGAAGGATATGACGTCAAGGTGGTCAATGAATCAGACACATGGGGACAGATCGCCCTTCAGGGACCAGAGGCGGAAAGGTATGCAGTAGAGACCCTTGGCCTTGCTCCTGCGGCGGATCTTGGATTCTATACTTATTATGAGGCAGAATATAAAGGCACGCGTATGATCGTGAGCCGTACCGGATATACGGGAGAGGACGGATTCGAGATATATGCGACACATGAAGCGATAAACGAGATGTGGAACGTCCTTCTTGCTGCCGGAGTAGTACCATGCGGCCTCGGATGTCGTGACACCCTCCGCTTTGAGGCAGGACTCCCGCTCTACGGGCATGAACTCGACGACGACATCACTCCGCTCGAGGCGGGACTGGGCATGTTCGCAAAGGTGAAGGACAAGGAGGAATTCATCGGACGTGACGCTCTCGTGGCGCAGAAGGAAGCCGGACTGACTCGCAAGAGCGTCGGCATCGAGCTTCAGGACAAGGCGATTCCTCGTGCGGGCTATCCTGTAGAGGTGGACGGCGTGCAGGTCGGAGTCGTCACGACAGGATACCGCTCGATTTCGACCGACCGCAGCGTATGCGTTGCAATGGTCGACAAGGCATATACCGAACTTGGAACCAAAGTGGAGATCCGCATCCGCAAGAAGGTTTTCCCGGGAATCGTTACCAAGCGCCGTTTCTATGAGACAAATTACAAAAAATAATTAAACACAAGACATTATGGCAAAGACAGTTGAAGGACTCTATTACAGCGAGTCACATGAATGGGTAAAGGTAGAAGGCAATGTAGCTATCGTAGGTATCACAGATTTCGCACAGCATGCAATGGGTGACCTCTCGTATGTGGACATGCCTGAAGTTGATGATGAACTCGAGGCCGGTGAGGAGTTCGGTGCAGTCGAAAGCGTGAAGGCAGCCAGCGACCTCTACAGCCCGGTTTCAGGTACAGTTGTCGAGATCAATGAAGAGCTCGAGGATGCTCCGGAGCTTCTCAATCAGGATGCATTCGCAAACTGGATCATGAAGGTGGAAATGAGCGATCCTTCTGAGCTCGAGGCTCTCATGGATGCGGCGGCATACGAAGAAATGTGCGCTAACGAATAATCTATACGCTTATGGCTTTCGCTTATTTTCCACACACGGAAGATGACATACGCCAGATGCTGGACAGAATCGGAGTAGGGTCCCTTGAGGATCTCTACTCCGATGTGCCTCAGGACGTCATATACCGCGAGGAATATGACCTGCCTGATGCGATGTCAGAGCTTGAGGTGCGTCAATATTTCGAAGGGTTGGCCGATCAGAATCTCGGCTTGTTCTGCCTCTGCGGTCTGGGAGCATATGACCACTATTCTCCTGCAGTCATTCCTCAGATCATATCACGTTCGGAGTTCCTTACGGCTTATACTCCTTATCAGCCTGAAGTATCCCAAGGTACTCTCCGCTATATCTTTGAGTATCAGTCAATGATAACCGAACTTACGGGAATGGACTGCACGAATGCTTCAATGTATGACGGAGCGACTGCTGCAGCTGAGGCCATGATGATGGCTATGGCCGCGACAAAGAAGAAGACACGTGTCCTTCTTTCGGAGGGACTACTCCCGCAGGTCATCAAGGTTGTCAGGACGTATGCAAAGTTCAATGGGGTTGAACTCGGCTTCATCCCATGTAAGGATGGTGTGACTTCGTATGGTGCCATGCTTGCAGAGCTTGCCGCAGGTGATGTCGCAGGCGTGCTCGTTCCTGGAATCAACAAATACGGAATCATCGAGGATCTGACAGGCTTTGCCGATGCTGTCCATGCACAGAAGGGACTTCTGATGGTATATTCGGATCCGTCATCTCTTACCGTTATCAGGACTCCTGGCGAATGGGGTGCCGACGTCGTCTGCGGAGATTCGCAGAGTCTTGGCGTTCCGCTCTGCTATGGCGGTCCTTATGTAGGCTTCCTCGCATGTACCAAGGACCATGTCCGCAAGCTCCCGGGCCGTATCGTCGGTGCGACGAAGGATGTGGACGGAAAACGCGCATATGTACTTACGCTCCAGGCACGCGAACAGCATATCCGCCGCGAGAAGGCGACCAGCAACATCTGTTCGAACCAGTCTCTCATGGCTCTGTATGTGACTGTATACATGTCGCTTATGGGACCGAAAGGTCTTCGTGAAGTGAATGAACTCAGCTATGGAGGAGCACATTATCTGCATGACAGGCTTCTTGAGACAGGTCTTTTCGAGAAGGCGTTTGACAAGCCTTTCCTCAAGGAGTTCACACTCAGGTCCCTTATGCCTGTGGACAAGCTCCAGGATGCCCTGATGCTCATAGGTGTCTTCGGTGCGGTAGAAGTGGAAAAGGATCTCGTGAACTTCTGTGTGACAGAGAAGGTCTCAAAGGAGAACATCGACGATATTATCGGATATCTTAAAGGATTGGAAGCATGAAGTACTACGATAAACTGATCTTTGATCTTTCCAAGGCTGGAAGACAGGGATATTCATTGCCTGTAAACAGATGGAAGAACTCTGTCTCAGAACTTCCTGCAGGCCTTCAGCGTTCGGAGACTCCGGCTCTGCCTGAGGTCAGCGAACTTGATGTGGTACGTCATTATACCAATCTGTCGCAGATGAACTTCGGTGTGGATTCCGGTTTCTATCCTCTCGGAAGCTGCACCATGAAATACAATCCGAAGATCAACGAAGAGATAGCTGCAATGCCTGCTTTTGCCGGCCTGCATCCTCTTCAGCCTGCTTCGACAGTCCAGGGTGCCCTCAGACTGTACAAGGATCTCGCTCATGCACTCTCGGCTATAACCGGTATGGCGGAGTTTACTCTTGATCCGTTTGCAGGAGCCCATGGCGAACTTACCGGACTCATGGTCATCCGTCAGTATCATATGTCCCGAGGTGATCTTAAGCGTACAAGAATCATCGTTCCTGACAGTGCCCATGGTACGAATCCTGCCTCAGCTGCAGTATGCGGCCTTGAGATCGTGCAGGTGAAGTCCAATGCTATGGGCCTTGTCGATGTCGAGGATCTCAAACCTTTGCTTGACGATACCATCGCCGGCATCATGATGACCAATCCGAATACACTGGGCCTTTTCGAAAAGGACATAAAGGAGATAGCTGCGCTCGTACATGAATGCGGAGGCCTTCTGTATTATGACGGAGCGAACATGAACCCTCTCATGGGAGTCGTCCGCCCTGGTGACATGGGATTTGATGTCCTGCATCTTAACTTGCATAAGACATTCTCAACTCCTCACGGCGGTGGCGGTCCTGGTGCTGGTCCGGTCGGAGTTGCTGCCCATCTTGCTTCGCATCTTCCTGTTCCGAAGGTCATGGAGGCCGAGGACGGTACCCTTTATGTCGCTGACGGCACATGCAGGTGCGCTTCCTCTCCTGAAGGCTCCGGAGCATTCGGACCGGCGTGCGGATGTACCCATGAGTGCAGGTGCGGATGCCAGGCCTGTGGCCAGATTTCCGGATTCATGGGCAATTTCGGCGTTCTTCTTAGGGCGTATACGTATATCCTCATGCTTGGAAAGCAGAATATCAGGATGGTCGGTCCTCTTGCTGTCCTGGGTGCCAACTACATCAAGGAGTCCCTCAAGGACAGCTTCAAGCTTCCTATACCGACTGTCTGCAAGCATGAGTTCGTCTTCGACGGACTTCTTGACCAGTCGACCGGCGTGACTACGCTCGATATCGCCAAGAGGCTTCTGGATTACGGTTTTCATGCTCCGACAATCTACTTCCCGCTTCTTTTCCATCAGTCGATCATGATCGAGCCGACGGAGACGGAGTCGAAGGAGACATTGGACGGATTCATAGAGATCATGAAGCACATCGCTGCCGAAGCTCTTGCTGATCCTGATTCGTTGAAGACTGCGCCGCACACGACTCCTGTTCGCCGTCTTGATGAGACGACTGCCGCCCGGCAGCCGGTGCTCAGATTTAAGGATATGAATTAACTGGAAATGACAGGGACTGAGGTTTAAGCGACATGCCACCCCCGGCTAGGGGGTGCGTAAAGCCGCTTTCGCGGCGGCCGCGGGGGTCGCTGGAACCTCAGTTCCTGTCATTTCAGAAAAACAAGCATATTAGATGAAGATAATAATTATCGGTGCAGGGCCTGGCGGTTATGAGACTGCTCTGCTGGCTGCAGGCAGGGGAGTCGAAGTCATCCTTATCGAGTCTGCTCATGTAGGCGGTACCTGTCTTAACGAAGGCTGCATCCCTACAAAGGCGTTCTGCAAGAATGCTGAAGTCATCGACGGTCTGAAAGAAGCATCGGCCTTTGGTGTGACCGACCTCTCATATGGCATTGACTTCAAGGCCGTCACTGCCCGCAAGAATGCTGTCGTAGAACAGCTTCGCGGCGGAGTGGAAGGACTGCTTTCCCATAAGCTGATCACTCTTGTTCGTGGAAGGGCCTCCTTCAAGGATGAGCATACGGTCGTTGTTGACGGACAGGAATATGACGCAGACTATATCCTCATAGCAACAGGTTCCGTGTCTGCCTCGCTTCCGATTCCAGGCGCTGACCTTCCGGGTATCCTCACTTCGCGTGAAATCCTGGATATGGAGGAAGTTCCGAAAAGCCTTTGTGTTATCGGCGGCGGCGTCATCGGCCTTGAATTCGCCTCTATTTTCTGCAGTTTCGGTAGCGAAGTCACAGTCCTCGAGTACTGCAAGGATATCCTCCCTCGTTTCGATACTGATCTCGCCAAAAGACTTAAGCAGAGCCTTGGAAAGCGCGGAATCGAAATCTGCACGCAGGCGCAGGTCACGGAGATCGGACAGGAAGGTGATGCATATCGCGTCTCATTCACCCGCAAAGGCAAGGAGGAGAGTGTTGTGGCCGACAAGGTCCTTATGGCAGTGGGCCGCCGCGCGAATACGGCTTCTCTGAATCTCGCTGACGCCGGTATCGCATTCGACAGACGCGGTATCACAGTCAATGAATATATGCAGACTAATGTTCCTCATATCTATGCTGTCGGGGATATCAACGGCCTGATGATGCTGGCGCATGCCGCTACCTTCCAGGGGATAATCGCTCTCGACCATATCATGGGTCTGGAGAACGGTATCGACCTCAGTGTCATGCCGGCCGCTGTGTTCACCTCACCGGAAGCTGCATCTGTCGGCAAGACGGAGGACGAGTGCAAGGAAGCCGGAATACCGGTGAAGTGCCTGAAGTCCTTCTTCCGTGCGAACGGAAAGGCCGTGACCATGGGAGAAACGGACGGATTCTGCAAGGTAGTCGTAGCTGCTGAACCGAAGGACGGAAGTGAGCCGCTTCCAGACCATGTGCCCGGACGTATCCTCGGCTGCCACCTCTACGGCCCGCATGCCTCGGATATAGTTCAGGAAGCATGTGCTCTGATCAGCCGAAAAGCCACTCTGGAGGAGTTTGCCGGCATAATCCATACGCATCCGACCCTCACTGAAGTCCTGCAGTCTGCTGTGCATCAGTAACCGTGATGCGCAACAGCCTGATTCATACAATATTATGTGCTTTGTCCTGCCAGCCTATGGATGCAGGATGAACTATTTAACTTGTTGAATTATAGAGTATTATATGTCACGACTTTTACAATTTACGATTCTGCTTGCAATGCTTGTCTCATGTAAGAGTACCTCAAAGGAGAAGGAGCCGGAATTCTGGCTAGGTGCAGACATCGGATGGTGTACAGAATATGAAGCCAAGGGATACAAGTTCTACAACAAAGCCGGTGAGGAGAAGGAGTGCACCGCTCTTATGAAGGAACTTGGTCTCAATGCCGTGCGACATAGAGTGTGGGTCGATCCGTCGAAGCATGGTAACTGGTGCAGTAAGGAGGACCTTCTTGTGAAGTGTCAGAGAGCTAAGGCTCTTGATATGGAGATTATGGTTGATTTCCACTACAGCGACTGGTGGGCTGATCCGCAGAAGCAGAACATCCCGGCGTCTTGGAGCGGCCATAGTTATGAGCAGATGAAGCAGGATCTGGCCGCACATACAGTCGAAGTGCTTCAGTATCTGAAGGATAACGATATTGAGCCGAAGTGGATTCAGGTCGGAAACGAGACTCGCAATGGTTTCCTCTGGACAGTCAGGTCAAATGAGCATGGCTGGCCTGAACTGGATGAAAACGGAAATACGACCATCGTAGAGTCGATGGGCCATGCGAAGAATAATCCGGAGCAGTATGCAGGTCTCTTCGCTGCCGGTTACGATGCGTGCAAGTCCGTTTTCCCTGATGCTATCGTCATGGTGCACCTTGACAACGGTTTCGACCGTGATCTGTATGACTGGAATCTCGGGACATTGAAGGCCGGAGGTGCGAAGTGGGATATGATCGGAATGTCGCTGTATCCATATTGGGCGCTTGACGGAGGATTCCGCGATGATGAGGAACAGACTATCACGGACTGTATCGAGAACATCAGATATGTCGCAGAGAAGTTCGGCTGTGACGTGATGATCGTTGAGACAGGTTTCTACGTCGACGAGGATGATCCTGAAAGGCTTGAGCGCGGACGGAGGCAGCTGGCTAGAGTCATACGTGAGTCCATGAATGAAACTGACGGACATTGCAAAGGTGTCTTCTATTGGGAACCTGAGTGCAAGCCGTCTCAGTACAAGCTCGGAGCCTTTACCGAGGATGGACATCCTACCGTTATCATGGATGCATTTACAGATTGGTCTGAGTAGACTGTTTTTTATATAAGGAGCCAGAGACACTGACTGTTCATATGACCCCCGCGGCCGCATCTTCGATGCTTCACGCACCCCCTAGCCGTGGGTGGCATGTCAATGAACAGTCAGTGTCTCTGGCTCTTTATATGACCCGCCAGTGCTTCCTGACAGGGATCTGTCATGGTCTCAGGCCGCTTCCTCCCTGGAGCGTGACGGTTTCACCCGTGACATAGCTGGCATCATCTGATGCCAGGAATACACATACCTTCCCGATGTCATTCTTAGGATCTGCAAAGCGTCCCAGAGGAATTCCCTGGATAGTCTTTGCAAATAGATCCGGATACTCTTCCTTCCATTCTGCAAGACTCTCAGTCATGGCAAGTGGGCATACTACATTTACGCGTACTCCGTCCGGACCCCATTCCGCTGCAGCAACTCTTGACATGCCTCTGATGCCTTCCTTAGCAGCGGCATATGAGGCCTGACCCAATTTGCCGAAAAGGCCGGCACCAGATGCGAAATTGATCACTGATCCATGTGTTTCCTTGAGATAAGGGAAACATTCCCTCATATAAAAGAAGGCGGCATACAGACCGGAATTAATGGCCATATCGAAGTCTTCCTTTGTATGTTCTACTAGCGGGAGGCCTGACTTTGATACCTGGGCATTGTTGATGAGTGTGTTTATCTTGCCGAAGTGGGCGACCGTCATTCTTACGACTTCCTTAATCGCTTCTTCATCAGCTCCGTCCGCTACAATAGGCAGGACCTTTATGCCATAATCCTTTTCCAGCCTTTCCTTGGCTTCCAAAAGTCTGGACTCGGTCCTTCCTGTGATCACAAGATCCGAACCTGACTCAGCGAATGCCTGTGCAAGTCCGTATCCTATTCCTTTACCGCCACCAGTGATGATGGTGACGTTTCCATTCAGTCGTTTCATATCTTTAATCAATTTAATTGTTCTATAGGTCTTGTCGAATCATGTTCATACCTGCCTGCAAAAACCGTACGGAATCAAATTAAAATTGTTAAAAATACGTTAAATAATGACAATCAGATCTCACCGCCTGACAGATAGCTCAGAACTTCTACAGACAGACTTACAAATACTAAAATAGCGAACCACATATTTACCTCCGTTTTTAAGTTTCTGAGGCAAAGATATGGTTCGCTTGTGCCAAATTGTGGCAAAATAAAAATCAATTTGCTGCCAGTGTCAATCTTTTCAGAAGATCGGTGTCCTTGTCCGTTTCCTTCTTTATGTCGATATGGGTGCAGACCTCCTCGCTGAGGATGCGGGATGTCGATCCGGTCCCCGCAGGATCCCATGTCATCAGGATGACATGAGTCTTCAGTGCCTTGAGCTTGCGTGCGAGCATCTCATGGTCAGCATCTCCGCTGATCAGTACGACATAGTCAAAATCCCTGTATAGTGTAAGTTCATATGTATCAAGGGCGAACCATGTGTCGACACCCTTTTCGATGACTCCTCCTTCAGGATTGTGACGAAGATGCTTGTAGTGGAAGATGATGTCGTTTTCGATCAGTGCGTCCTCGAACAACCTTTCGCTGTACAGCAGGTCTCGTTTCTTTGCATCGTCAGCGCGGTAACGGCCTCTGTAGTAGTGCCCTTCTGTGATGTACAGCTTCCTCTTTTCCACTCCGTCAATCTTTGATATGGCTTCAGGAATATATTGGAAAAGAGCTTTTACATTGACTGTTCCCTGCTTTCTGCGCTGCAGGCCTTCGTTTATCTTGGCGTAGTATCCGCCGTCGATGAATACTCCGATTGATAGGTTTTCAGTATGTGTCATATTTCAGCTTATTCTGTAAATGTCATTTCTTCAAGGAGATAATCTGCTTCTCCAATCTTGTCGATGGTGAAAAGAACATAGCGCACGTCAAGAGATATGTTGCGGCAGATGTCCGGATCGAAGACTATGTCGCTCATTGTTCCTTCCCATACACGGTCGAAGTTCAGACCGATCAGATCACCGTCTGCATTGATCACCGGGCTTCCGGAATTACCGCCGGTCGTATGGTTCGTCGCGATGAAGCATACAGGCACTTCGCCTGTCGCATCCGCCCAGCGTCCGTAGTCCTTCGTCGCATAGATGTCGCGCAGGCGCTGCGGAATGTTATAGTCGAAAATCTCAGGATTATCCTTTTCCATGATGCCCTTCATCGTCGAAGAAGGTGTATAATATACGCCGTCGGCAGGGGAGTAGCCCTTTATGTGTCCGTATGCCACGCGTAGAGTCAGGTTCGCATCCGGGTAGAAGTCCTTCATCACGCGCTGAGTGCGGCAATACACCATCTGTCCGCGCATGTAGTCGCGGTAGGCGAGCTGTAGTTCCTGATTCAGACGTGCAGTCACAGGCTGAATATCGGCAGCATACCATTTGAGGAATTCGTTGAAGAATCCGGTAGCAGGGTCTGACATAACAGCCTCTCTATCAGTTTCAGTAAGTGAGCCGACCTTCTCAGGATCAGCAAAGAGAGAATTCGTGAACATGTCCTCGGCCCATGCATTGATCGAACCGTACGCTGCAAGCTTGTCCTTGTAGTATGCCGGTTTGAATTCTGCCGGAACATTCTTTTCATATTCGTTCATTACGGCGATGAATGACTCCTTGTCGATCGGTAGATACCAGTCCTTATAGAACGTAGAGGCCAGTTCATCAGCTTTCGCTTTGTCAAAGGTCACAGTGCCGTCCTCTGCCTTGACGAACAGTCTCGCCATGCTCATCGCGAAATTCGCGAGCTCCACAGTACGCACCGTCTCTGCGTAATAATCAGTTGCAAACTGGTATGGTTCAAGCTCTTCGTATATCTTGGCGATCTTTCCGACGACTCCGTCAAATTCGCCACCCTTAGCCCATCTGTCAAAGGCCTTCTCGAACTCCTGCTTGGTCTGTACGGTCTTCATCTTTCTGATTCCCTTGACTTCGCCCTGCCATTTCTTCCATGCGTTCGATACGTTGGCGTTCTTTGACGAATACTGGATGCGAACCTTCTGGCTCTGTGCCTGATGCCTGTTCATGATGTCGAGACGAAGAGTGCGGAGGTGGATCTTGTGCGGATCTCCCGTTTCCTCGATGTATCGTACGCCCTCGGAATGGATATATTCCTGCGTACGGCCGGGGAATCCATAGATGAAGGTGAAATCCCCCTCCTGTACGCCTTTGAGCGAGATCTTGAAATACTTCTTCGGTCTGTATGGAACGTTATCCTCTGAATAAGGAGCCGGATTGTTCTCCTTGTCCGCATAGATGCGGAACATCGAGAAGTCGCCGGTGTGGCGCGGCCACATCCAGTTGTCCGTGTCGCCTCCGAATTTACCGATTGAAGAAGGTGGCGCGCCGACCAGACGCACGTCCTCATACTGTCTGTACAGGAAAAGGAAATACTGGTTGCCGTAGTAGAGAGCCTCTACTGTTGCTCTCAGGCCTTTTCCTTCCTTCGTAGCTTCCTCGATGACTGCCTGGCTGTTCTTTTTGACCAGTTCCGCCCTCTCGGCTTCGCTCATTGCAGGATCATAGCCTCTCAGGATCTGATCCGTCACATCCTCCATGCGCTCCAGGAAGCTGACAGTCAGCCCTTTGTTAGGCAATTCCTCCTCGCGGCTCATAGCCCAGAAACCGTCCTTGAGGTAGTCATGCTCGACACTGCTGTGCTGCTGTATCTGACTGTATCCGCAGTGGTGGTTGGTCAGCAGCAGTCCTTCCGGCGAGATCAACTCGCCGGTACAGCCGCGCCCGAAGAGCACGACTGCATCCTTAAGGGAAGCCTGGTTGATGCTGTAGATGTCCTCAGCTTCGAGCCTGAAACCCTTTTCCTGCATGTCCGCAATGCGCTGCGAGATCAGCGAAGGCAACCACATGCCTTCGTCTGCCCTCGCCACAAGCGATGCCATGAGCAGAATTACCGTAATGATAGATGTCTTTCTCATAATATTCCTTCTTTTTCAAACATTCTTCTGTAATACTCAGCTTTCTTCTCCAGAGCGAGCGGGTAGGCTCGTGATGATGACGGCATCCGCCAGAATCTGAGTGTCCTTCCCCTTTCTCCCGGTATCATGCATCCGCTACAGTCTCCCATGGCAGGCTCTTCGCAGCCGAAGGTTTCCACAATGACGTCTGTCGCTTTCTGTCCTGTCGTCACGATGGCCGTGCAGTCGGGAATACATTCCAGAAGTCCCTGCAGATCGGTCGGCGTGACGACTTCAAGGAATTTGTCGGAAGCGTTGTCTTTCAGACGCCTTACCTCGCTGGCTGTGTCGAACATGGCGATACCTTTCTCCCGTGCAAATCCTGCGCATTTCTCCCTGTCAAATCTCTTGACCTGCCCGCCATCAGTACCAGAAGCCGCAAAATGCTCCTTGTCGTCGAAGAAGATCAGGCCCCAGATCCGCCACATGTCGTTTCCCCAGTTCGGGTAGAAGAACTCCATCGACCACCTTTCCCGTTTCGGCGGGAAACTTCCGAGCATCAGGATCCTTGCCCCCTCCGGCAGGAAGGGCTCGAGCGGATGCTTCTCACATGGTATGTTGCTCTTGTTCATATTCTACAAAAATAATAAAAAATGGTCTGTTTTTTCAATCATCTGTTTAGGAAATGACCTATTTTTGCGAAAACAGAAAACATCAGATATAATGAAATCATATTTCATGACATTAGCGCTTTTTCTAGCGCTCAGTCTGTGCCATGCGCAGAATCCGATCGTCACGACATCATTCACTCCAGATCCGGCTCCATTCGTCTTTGGAGACAAGCTGTATATGTTCACCGGCCACGACGAAGACGATGCTACCTACTTCAAGATGAAGGACTGGCAGCTCTACTCTACAGAAGATATGGTGAACTGGACATATCTCGGTACACCTGTGTCTACCGAGACCTTCAGCTGGGCATTTCAGGGCGACCGTGCCTGGGCGTCGCAGGCAGTCGAGCGGAACGGAAAATGGTATTGGTACGTCTGTCTGACGGAAGCAGCGACAAATGCCGACGCACTCGCAGTGGCGGTCGCTGATGATCCGCAGGGCCCGTACGTCGATGCAATAGGCGGTCCGCTTGCGACCGGATGGTCCTTCATCGACCCGACGGTATTCGTGGACAACGACGGCAGCGCATACCTCTTCTGGGGCAACAAGGGCTGCTGGTATGGAAAGCTTGCCGAAGATATGATCTCGTTCGTGGACGGATACCGTGAAGTCCCCGGTTTCCACGATCCTGCGTCGTTCGGCCCTCAGTCGATGAAGATGAACTGGGCAAAAGGTAAGGAAGAGCTGATGGTCGGATATGAGGAAGGTCCATGGGTGACCAGAAGGGGAGACATCTACTACATGACCTATCCGTCTGGCGGAGTGCCGGAGCATATGGCGTACTCGACAGCTCCTTCCATCGACGGCCCATGGACGTACCGCGGACGCATAATGGATGAGGCGCGCAACGCCTTCACAATTCATGGAGGCGAAGTCGCTTTCAAAGGGCGTAACTACATGTTCTACCATAACGGCGCCCTTCCGAACGGAGGCGGTTTCCACCGTTCTGCGTGCGTGGAGGAATTCACTTATAATGAAGACGGATCGATTCCGTTCATTCCGTTCACAAAGCAAGGACCCCGTCCTGTCGGTACGGTCGATCCGTATGAAAGGGTGGAGGCCGAGACCATGGCATGGTCGTGGGGAGTGAAGACCGACAGGCTTCCGGGAAGGGAGCATCATGTGACCAGGATCCATAACGGGGACTGGATCAAGGTAAGGGAAGTGGATTTCGGCTCAAAGACGCCTGAGGAGTTGATGATGGAGGTCCTGAATTATAAATCGCCAGGAACTGTAGAGCTCTATGTCGATTCTCTCGGAGGAAAACCTTTCGCTTCGTTTGATGTGGTCGGGAATCAGGTCTATACAGCGAAAGTGCAGTTGCCTGTCTCTGGAAAACATGATGTGTACATCCTTTTCCGCGGAGGTGACGAGGAACTCTTCGACTTTGACTGGTGGCAGGCAAGATAGTGATCAGCAGGTAGCGTATATGTAAACCGCCCGGCGAATCTCTTCGACGGGCGGTTGCTTTGTAAGTTCAATATATATGTCTAACATCTAAAAGATGTATCAGTTAGACGCATATAGTGTGCCAAATGCTACATGATTCCTCTATTTTTGTTAAAAAAATCCTGCGCCGATTCGCATCGAGGCAGGACACTACAAAAACTAACTATGAAAATAATGAGTACTGTTCTGACTCTGCAATACCCTTGCTAGAAAAGACAAATCCGACAAAATGGCAATCTTCCGATACTTCAGGACTCTTCCTTAGTCCTGTCTCTCGTAAAAAACGACTATCCTAGATAATCTACTCATTTGACCTGTCGGTTCCAGGATTGTGGGCAGTTGCTATGGACGAACAATCAATTCATTCATTTTCTTGATCAATGAGCCAGGACTATATCCGGGCCATTCATCGAGGATTATGCCATTGGGTGAAATCAATACATAGTGTGGGACACCGATCGTATGGTATTTCGAATAGAGGCCTGATTCACCACATAGTTCATTCCAATTATTCCATGATATATCATGCTTGGCAGAAGCTATTCTCCATGCTTTCTCAGGATCAGTGCTGATGCTTACAATAGAAATTTCGTCTTTGAACTGATCTGCAATCTGCTTCATCTCTTTGAATGCCTTGATGCATGGTTTGCATCCTGCTCTCCAAAAATCGAGCAGTAGATATTTGCCACTGAATTCACTTAAAGAATGCGTCTTTCCATAAAGATCATATAAGATTGCCTCTGGCATAGGATCTCCGATTGCGTTTTTTTGTTCAGGATACAGCAGTGTCTTGACAGCTTTGCCGCAATCTGTGTCCAATTTCTTGTCTTCCAACGAATCATATAGCTCTAAAAGTTCTTTTCCGTATTTATATGGAAAATCGTCGGTTCTATTTCTGTAATTCTTGCAATGTGAGTATAATCTTTCCCACCACAACTTGTCTTGTGGTGCACTCTTCATGTAATTCAGTTCGGTGATTTCCAGCATATCGTTGATTATGTAGAATTGGGTAACCAGCTCATTATGTCTCTTTCTATATGCTTCGCGTATTTCACCGCTACTTTCTTTTATAAGAGCGGAGTATTTTTGCCTCTCCATGTGATTCTTTGCAAATTCAATTTCGATGTCTTTTGTATGCTCTGTGAATCCTTGGAGACTTATGTTTTCCGGAATGTCGCTAGATACTCTCCATGTGTTTGCGTATGGACTGTCTGCATTTATATTAATTGTACAGCCAGGTTTGACATATAAAGTCCTGAAACATGGCGGGAATATATCCGTAGACTCTCTTGTAGAA
Organism: Bacteroidales bacterium; assembly: GCA_017937885.1. GTDB lineage: Bacteria > Bacteroidota > Bacteroidia > Bacteroidales > UBA932 > Cryptobacteroides. The sequence continues at coordinate 11,469 of JAGBCS010000078.1, read as the reverse complement.
GGTAGAATGATCAATTCGATTATTTCTTCCGATATGCTAGGAATTTCAAAATAGAATTGTCCGTTTTTGACAGTGTCTGTGGCGATGTGTTCAGAGTAGCCGTTTATGTTGAGAAAGATGTCCAATATAACCCCGTTATCTATGCCTCCGGCCTCTCCGTATATTATATAATTGTCCTTCTCTTTCAGGGTGCTTATGAATGGCTGCTGGCCTTCCTGAGGATAATCGATCTGGGGCTTGGCGGTGGCAACAAGAGAGATCCCCACGAATGGGAGAATGAAGAGCGCCTTCCAGATACTCACACAAGATGATTCTTTATTTAAGTTCATAGGAATTGGTAATTTGATGAGGATTATCTGAAATGGAGGGTGAAGACGGTTGATTTTTCGTCGCTTCGGGTCAGGCTGATGGAGCCGTTGTGCAGTCTCATTATCTGTCTTGAGAGGCTCAGGCCGATGCCGGTACCCTCCTGCTTGGTTGTGTAGAATGGGACGAAGATCTCTTCGCGGCTTTCCTTGCTGATAGGTCGTCCGTCGTTGATGACTTCGATGATGACACTTTCGTTGATGTCGATTTCTGCTGTGATCCTTATGTGCTTCGCATCAGCCTGAACGGCATTCTTCACAAGATTGATCAGTATCTGGGATATCTGATTCTCATCTGCATAGAGCAGGATGTCCTCGGACTTTTCGAGATAATCGAAGGTCACATCTGCCGCCGAACTCTGCTCGCGGGTCAGCTGGAGCACGCGCTCGATCAGATCTCTGACGAGGAAGGCCCTCTTTACCGGAGCTGCGACGCGGGTAAGGTTGCGGTACGACTCGACGAACTTGATAAGTCCGCGGGATGACTGAGAGATTGTCTCGAGTCCGCTCCGAACGGTTTCGTCGCTGTCGTCCGGCAGGTAGCTCGAAAGCGTGTCGCTCAGCGATGCGATCGGCGTCACCGTATTCATGATTTCATGCGTGAGCACACGTATCAACCGGGTCCATGATTCCTGCTCGTTCTGGGCTATCTCGCTGCTTATGTCATTGAATGCCACGACCTTTACCTGCTTCCCGCCGATTGTCGCCTCTGATGAGGTCAGCGCGATCGTCTTCTTTCCGCTTTCGTTGTAGTAGCTCGCGCGCTCTTCCTTTCTGTCAGTTACCTGTACGAATGCATCGTATAAGGTCTCGCTGGCCGTGCGCAGCTGCCGCACGTGTCCGAAGGTCGCCAGGCCGAGGAGACTGAGAGCCGTTGCATTGCAATAGTTGATGCGGCCGTCGCTCTCTATTACGACGACTCCGGTCTGGACGTGGTCGAGCATACGGCCGTAGTACAGCTCCTGCTCCATGATATCGTGCCGTTCCTTGTCGAAGATGCTGCGCAGACGGTTTAGGGTTCTGTTGAATCTCCTGCCGATGACCCTGTTTTCGTCAAACCTGAAATTCAGTTCCTTGTCTTCGAGGGCGTCAAGCATGTAGGCTACCTTTTTCCTCATCTTGCCGGATGTGAGCAATGTCGTCACCACGGCAGTCAGGATGACTGCCGCAAATATGAGCAATATGACCTTGATTGTCATTACGAGCCTGCCGGGAGGGCTATATGTTATACTTCTTCAACTTCGAATACAGCGTCGGACGGCTGATATCCAGGGACTTGGCGACCAATGAAAGATTGCCACCGAAACGGCTCATCGCTGCCCTTATGGTCCTTTCCTCCACCATTTCCAATGTTTCCTCTACCATTTCGTCCTCTTCATGGACCGGAGCAGACTGCGGAAGCTGTATGTCCTGCGGCTGGAGTTCTCCGTCTTCCGACAGGATTACAGCCTTTTCGATGCAGTTCTGCAGCTCGCGGATGTTTCCGCTCCATCTGTGTTCCTTGAGCTTCGCCATAGCTTCTGCCGACAACACCGAAACATTCCTTCTGTAGCGCTCTGCATATTTCTTCAGGAACATCTCCGCAAGCGGGATGATCTCGTCGCTCCGTTCCCTGAGGGCAGGGAGGTTTATGTGCATTGTGTTTATCCTGTAGAAGAGATCTTCGCGGAATTCGCCGTCGCGTACCATCTTCTCGAGATCCTTGTTCGTCGCGCAGATCAGACGGATATCGACGGGGATGGCTTTGGTGTCTCCAACGCGCGTGATCGTCCTGTTCTGGATTGCCCTGAGCAGCTTTGCCTGCAGGTGCAGAGGTATGTTCCCTATCTCGTCGAGGAAAAGCGTTCCGCCGTCTGCCTGCTCGAATTTGCCGGCATGATCGGCATGGGCGTCGGTGAATGCGCCCTTGACATGACCGAAGAGTTCGCTCTCGAACAAGGTTTCGGTCAAGGCGCCGGCATCTACACATACCATCGGCTTCATGGCTCTGTCCGACATCCTGTGGATCTCTCCGGCGAGCACGTCCTTTCCGGTACCGTTTTCGCCTGTGATGAGGACGGTCGCGTCGGTCGGTGCGATCTTGTCGACGGTCTTTCTTATCGAACTCATCGCAGGGCTGCCGCCCCACAGCATCGGTACCGCTGATGCCGGAATGCTTTTTTCTTCATGCGAGAATTCCTTCGCACGATGGTCGTAGGCCGCTGTGAGCGTCGTGACGAGCTTTTCGTTCTCCCACGGCTTCACGATGAAGTCGAAGGCTCCGCGCTTCATGCCTTCTACGGCCAGCTGGATGTCCGCATATGCCGTGAAAAGTACCACCTCCACATCCGGACAACGCTTCTTGATCTCCGAGAGCCAGTACAGACCCTCGTTTCCGGTATTGATGTCGGTGTGGAAGTTCATGTCCAGAAGCACTACGTCCGGACGGAATTCAGCTATCCTGCTTATCAGTTCGTTGGGCGAGGGGATAAGCTCCACCTGTGCGAAATGAATCGGCAGGAGCAGCTTCAGCGCCGCCCTGATTCCGCTGTTATCGTCCACGACCAGTATCTTTCCTTTGCTCTTTGCCATAATCTCTTGATTGCAATCGCAAATTTAATAAATGCTTTTGATTATTCTGAATTATTGGCGCAGGTTTTCAGAGAGCATCATTGATCCGGTCAAGAAGCATTCCGGCGCGACCGCCTGTCCATACGTCCAGGATTATTCCCTCTTCAGACACCACCACGAATGTCGGGACTCCCGGAGTTTCAAACCGTCTGAACAATCCAAAGGACCCTTTCAGTTCATTGAATTCCGGCCAGATGACAGGACGTGACTTCGAACCTAATTTCCATGAAGCTTCTCCGTCAAGATTGAAACCGATGATCTCTACCGGGCATTTACCCGATCTGATGATTTCCTCCAGCTCCTTCTTGACGCCGACGCACGGCTTGCAGCCATGACTGCTGAAATATAGCAGCAGCGTCCTGCCTTTGAATTCGTCCAGCAGATGTTCATTTCCTTCAATATCATAGACCTTTGTTCCGTATGGAAATGCGTCTCCTGCCTTCAAAGGCTCTCCGTCGGGATAAAGCACTGTAGAAATCTGTTTTCCTTTCGGACTGTCCTTATGTTGCCGAGCAATCTTTTTCCATATCTGCTGCAACTCTTTCAATGATGCTTTGTCTTTTGAGAATGCGGCGGACTTGGCAGACTCCAGCATGATATCCATCCATGGTTCGCTGATCCTTTTCTGATTCTTAAGCCATTTTAACCGGATCGAATCGATCGTGGCATGATACGGCTTGTTGAGCTGCAGATAGTCAAGGGACCTTCCGTCGCGGCGGCACTCCAGCTCCAGAAGCTGCAGGTCCTTGAAAATGTCGGCAACATCATCAAAATATGACTGATAGATCTTCTGGTCCTTTACTTTTGTCCTGACAGTCCAGTTTCTTGTCAGATAATCTTTTCCAAGGATGTCTATTTTGGCACCCGGTTCTGTATAAAAATCCACAGCCATGCTAGGAAAGACTCCGACATGTGGAGCAATGACATGGTATTGAACTCCAGCTTCAGCGGGAGCTGTGAATTCAAAGCGACCGTTCTCCAAGGTGTCTAAAGCAATCGATGTGGTCGAACCGTCAGGATTGCTTTTGAAAAACAATAACATGTATCCGTCTTCGACATTCTCTAGCTTTCCGTTCACGACAAAAGATCCGTCATTATCCTTGACGCTGCACCCGGCAACTACAATCCCCAGTATGATGAATACCCAATGTTTCATATTGCTTAACATGTTATTAATTAGAATTATCTATGTGTTTGTCAATTATGTTGCGTGTTTCTGGGATCGACGGACGGAGATGTTCTCCGAAATCCACGATCACTCCGTCCTTGTCGATCAGAATATAGAACGGAATGCCTCTGCCGGTGTGAAGAATAGGATCAAGACCAAGCCTTTGCTCATCAGTAAGGTGGTAGGTCTCTATGTCTGTGGCAAATGGATTTGTGCCATCCGAACTGTTGTCGAGATACATATTTACGATCCGGAGAGGTTTATTCCTATAGTCCTCCGCAAGTTCCTGCTGGAACGGAACTTCATGTCTTGATCCCGGACACCATGTCGCGGCTATAGTAATATAAATCACTTTATCTTCATTCTCTGCAATGATGTCTCGGAGAAGCTTGAGACCCATATTCTCCTTTAAGGAAGCCATCTGGCCTTCTCGAGGCCTGTCGGCATGCAGGATCGCATCTGACAATGTCTTCGGATTCTGCTTATATGCCTTCTTGTGGACATATCTGTCTCTTGTGTTGAGCTTTAGCAGGGGATAGCTAACTGTCTCATTGAACTCCTTGAAGTGCTTCTCAAAATTATCAGTATCATTTGCCTCAAGCATCTGGCTGTAAAAATGAGTGACAAGCATCTGCTGCAGCATCCTGTTCTTTGCCGCCTTCTTGAGAAAACGCACCAGTTCGGTTTTATCTGCCATCATCAGTGCAGCTTCCTCCGGATCCAGGTCATGGAGAAGCCAATAACAGATGTTTGACGACAGGTCAAAGAGATTGCCGGGCATACAGTCCGGGCTGAAGAGCCCGGCCGCATCCTTTACGCGGAAAAGATTCGAGACATTCTCTCCATCCCTCTTGAAGAACAGTAGTCCCTGAATCAAATTCGAGTAATAGTCCGCTTCTATTTCCTTACGACATAATGCTTCAAGTTTCTTGCTCGGATGCTTCTCCTGTATGAATGCTTCAAGTCTTGACAGATGATATTGCAGCTTCGCATTCAAGGCATCTTTCAGGCTCTCCGCATTCCGACACTTGGTAACGTAATCGCCATCTGGTCCTGTTTCATGATTACTATGGCTTGGCCAGTCATGGTCCAGATAATATTGCATGTGGAACTCGTTCATCTTCACATTGTTCTCTGCGCCAGGGCCCGAGAATGAAACCTTGCCCAGTTCTGCGAAATCCAGCTCGACATGGATCGAATCGCCAGGACAAATGACCATATGATCTACAAACGGAGACATGGAGACTGTTCGAGGTGCATACGGTAGTATTGAGAATCCGAATTCATCATCGTATATCAAGGATGTCTGCCTGGTGTCCACCCTGTCATAGAACGGAACCGTAATGCTTATCTCCGTGGTGTTCGGATACACGTTCCGGTTTGCGATATGTCCGGTAATGACTGCAGCCTTTGAATAGTATTCCTCGTCGCCTTCAATGTTTTCAGCCACAAAGATAATACTCTCTTCGCCAATCGGGTAATCCGTCCTGTCATGTGTGCATGATGCCAGTACGAATGCTGCCAGGGCCGCGGTGTAGAGACTGTTTCGCGAAAGGGATCGTATATGGTCTTTCATATCTGTTATTGTTGTTGGCGTATAACTGTCAGTCTATCAGTGATTTCCTTAAAGTGCGTGCCGGCAAAAGGGAGCACGTACTTTGCGTAAGTTGCTGTCACTTAATTGATTCTGCGCCATCCTTTCCTCTGTTTTTAGTTCCGGATAGTCCGTCATGTCCGGCGCGACCGGTGCCATTCCTTAATCAAAGCTTACTTTCATAGGAGCCGATAGGGTCTCGACAGGAAACTCGTCAAATTTCACCTTCAGCCGGTCTCCAGGCATGAAAAGGCTGCTGAACCATCTGCATGAAACTCCTTCCCTTGTCGTTCCTAGCAAGGAAATCCGAAGGTGATCAATCTGATTGGAGATATAGACTCCAGCCCCTGTCGGGACAGCACCTCTGACGATTTCCCCATTGAAATCAATTTCAAATCCTTTCAATCGATCATTGCCTTCGAAGTCAACCGACATAGGCTCATATTCCTGCTTGTCCAATTCCTGCTTCTGCGGTCTTCTGAGTGGGCGTTCTCCTTTCTTGTCCAGTTTCAGGGGAGCAGACGCTTCTTCAAATTCCGCATGTGTGATTTCAAAGGCATCTCCGCATCGGAGTTCTTCAGAAGCATATCTGTACCTGTCTCCGGTAGCATATTCTGTTACACTTACATATAACTCCGAGAATGTGTACCTCTCATTATCAACATGATTGAACATGACAAGCAACAGTCCTTCGTCCAATTCAAGTCTTACGAGCCCCTCTCCGTTCCTTTTGATTACAAGCCCTTTCATTTTATGTCTCTGTCTTTTGCTCTTTGAAATAATCTCTTTGTTGCACCACAAATTTAATAAATGCTTTTGATTATTCTGAATATAAGAACAGACTTATTTATACTTAAACTCTAGCCTTCATTTTTGACAAAGAACTTAATAAGCCAGACTATCCTCAAGCCGTTGAGCGGGCAATTAGGCAACTCAGGTCACTTGATGATGCCCTATAGAGCTATACGAACGCCTCCTCACCGCTCAACGGCTTAGCTGATGAATATCTTAGCAACTCAAACAACTTCGTCCGGGAAAGGGCTGTCATCCTAGATGGGGAAGTCAAATCACCCTTTTCGTCAGGAAACAGACTGTCATTCCGGATGGGTCGGACGAATCATGCGTTTCGTCCGGGGAATGGACTCTTTCTACTGATTGGGACCATGTTTTCTGCAAAGTATTGCGTCTGCAGTTTTGGTGGATATCACTTGTGTCGTCTGAGTGCCATTTCTCTGGTATCCAGACGACATGTGTTTTCTGTATATATCTGACTATCAGGGGATACTATTTTTAATATGTCGTCAGGGCTCCAAGTCATGGCGGTCCAGACGACATATCACCCGTATTTTCCGGGAAAAGGCCCCTTTCTCCGGATGTGATAGACCAAATCTCCCGTTTCGTTCGGGAAAAGGCCCCTTTCTCCGGATGGGATAGACCAAATCTCCCGTATTTTCTGGGAAAAGGCCCCTTTCTCTGGATGGGATAGACCAAATCTCCCGTTTCGTCCGGGAAAAGGCCCCTTTCTCCGGATGGGATAGATCAAATCACCCGTTTCGTTCGGGAAAAGGCCCCTTTCTCCGGATGGGATAGACCAAATCTCCCGTTTCGTCCGGGAAAAGGCCCCTTTCTCCGGACAGGTCATTAGTGGATACCGGTATTATGCGCCCATAGCTTTCAGCAGTTCCGCTTTCATTGTCTCAGCTCCTGGGAAACCGGTCTGCTTCCAGCATATGTTTCCTTCCGGATCTACGATCAGATAAGTCGGCACTCCTTCTACACCGAAAGTATTCTTCAGATACCTGCTCTGTTTCTCATTGAGCCTGTAATGCTCTCCTTTGAGACCGACAATCATATTCTCCCAGGTTCCGGCAGGCGAACTTTCGCTAGCAAGGTATATATAGACTATATCCTTGTCCTTGAGTTCTTCCTTGAGCGGAGTCATCTGTTCATTTGCATTTCGGCAAGGGCCGCACCAGGTCTCCCAGAAGTCCACCAGTATCGTCTTGCCACGGAAAGGAGCGATTATCGAAGCGAAAAGATCCTCGTCAGCGACTTCTCCTGCCTCATTCTTGCGATACCCCTCGATTTTCTTGTTCCGTTCAATTGTGGCGAGCAGGTCTGCATTCGCATTTTCGATATATTGCCTGAAGGCATCCGGAAGCTGCCGGACTTTTGCCATCTGCTCTTCATCAAGAGGCCTGAATTCTCTTATCCCATGCGTCAGGAAGCATGCCTTGGCAATCTCCTTGAAACTGTCTTCGATTTTTAGGAAAGGGTAGTTGAGCATTACACTCTCAACAGTCATATACTTGAACAGGTCGTTCACATCATGATATCCGCTGGTATAGGTGGCTTCCGGAATATTCATCACTTCCGTCAGATCGGAGGGTATCAGACCGTTTCTTTCCGTCACAAATGAGAAGACATATTCGAAATATTCTTCCTTTGTCTTAGTATTGGCATATGTCTTTACGCGAGCCAGTTCTGAAGGCGAGTCAATCAGTCTGCTCAGCAGATTAGTGCGTTCAGCCAGTTTCAAATATTCCTTGACGGCAAGCGGAATGTCTGCCTTCTCCAACAGCTCCATCATCTTCTCTGATGTTTCGATCAGTTTGCCGACATACTGCTTCATGTCATATCCGGCGATTTCGCTATCCTCCATCTCAGCCTCATACACACGCAGTTCTTCTGAATATTCAGCCAAGGCCTGGTTCAGCGCAGCATATTCACCTGTAAACGTTATAAGCGGTTCCGCATCACGATTATCCGCATAAAGAGACTTCCTGCGGATACTTTCACGCAGGTTTATTATGCATTCGGAAGTCTTTCCCGGCTCCAGGAAAACGGTCAGAATCATCTGCCCCAATCCGCGAAGGCCGAACTCCAGAGTGCTTGTCTGCACCAGCGGGATTTCAAGCTGGAATGTACCGTCATCTTCCAGATACCCGTCAGAATATTCTGTTGAAGAAAGAAGGTCGTGTGGTTCCCAAAATACAAGGCTCATCTGATCATCCGGGCGATAACCCAAGACCTTTACCTTGAACAAGGCCTTGCCATATTCCTGTCTGATCTCAGGAAGAGTGGCATCTGCAGAGAGTTTCTCAGGCTTCGGCATACTGATCTTCGGCAGTTTCCCGTCAAGACGGATTCCCCAGATCCTGAAAGCACCCTGTTCATACCCTTCGATAAAGTCCACCGAATTTACTCCGGCAGGCATCGGAGGAAAGGTAAGAGTGAACTGAGCCTCTCCGGAATCCGGCATCCAGAATTCCTTGTCGAGTTCGATGCCATCTGCTGACACGATCGGATATTGATTGCCGTTCTCATCGGCAAGGAATGTTGACGACACTATCTTTATCCACCAATGAGGCCTGAATCTCGCCTCGATGTGCAGAACTGTAGTAGAATCAGTAAGGTCAATTCTTGATACCTCGATAGTATTGGTGTTGCGCACCTCATAAAGAGGAGTCTCGATTGTACCGCGATGCGGTTTCTGACTGCAGGCTGCAATTAATAACGCAGACATAAAGACAAATAAAACTTTCTTCATATTGTGATGTTGTTTTTCGACAAAAGTAGTTTATCTGCCTGCTGGCACGCTTATATATGGCGTCACATAAGCGTTGCATTTGCGTTGCAGCCTATTCAGCGGCCGTATTTACGGGCTATCTCCTGCCTTTTATAGTTACAGATTCACCACACACGGAACCTGTGACGAAATCGATTTCATCTGTAATTGCAGGGAATTCCGCACGGAATGGCGTCGTCGTGTATCCTGCATGACGGATGAAATTTTCATTCATCGGAATTCCATGAAGCTTCTGGACATTGTAGATACTGCCGGACTTGGTGGTGATGGTGAGGTCATTGCCGACAAAGACAGGGACGTGTCGCGGCTCCATCAGACACAGTTCGAAATAGAGCATGGTATTGTCATTGTTGTACTCGATTGCCGCCAGTTCCAACGCATCGGTCTGAGAATCCGAATCCACTTTATCAAGTATATCAAAGGTGTAAGGCATTTCAAGTTTCATACACTTCTCGTACGGATTATGTCCTGCTGATGCCTGGACCCCATACCAATTACTCTTTTCGCTATCCGGATTGAGATCAAACTCCTTGACATCCGAATCCAACGGTTCAAAGACATGGCACAGTCTGAATCTGCAGTAGTCCGGAGACCAGAAGATATCCCTTTCACATCCGGCCATTCCTATGATTTCCTTACACTTATACACCTTGCCGTCCGCAATGATCACATCATTTGCATCATATGAAATCCATAAATCCCGACCTTGTCTCATCGATGTGAAAATGCGGAGTTCCTTGTCTGAACGCTCGATCTTATCGAGAGACGCACGGGTAGTTGTGACTCTTACCAGCGGATTGTCGATAGTAATGACGTCCGGTTCCGTTGAGTTATATTCTCTCAGCAACTGGCTTTCCATCTGACGGACGGTATAACCCGGAAATTTTGCAGACAGGTCTCTATTCTCAGGCAGAATGGTGCAATCATATCCTTCTTCACCACTCAGAACCATGCTGACCTGCTTGTTGTTGGAATTCCATGCTGATTCTGCGATTTTCTGTAGTATTGAATAAGGCACATCGTCATTCATCGGATATAGGCAAAGTCCATGGGCGTCAAGCATAGGAACCCAGGACAACACACTCTCCAGCGTCTCGCAGATCCATTCAAAGTCGTTGTACATGACATGGTATGGCATATCTTCCCCCTGGACCCATACCCTCACCATTCTTGAATCCGTATGATAGGTGTTCTCGACATCCTTTTCCTCGTTGGTTATGTGGCTTTTGACTCCGACCTTCCAGAGACTTTCCATCAACTGCCTGTACGGCATAATGTTGGTGCCGTCTATCTTGATGGTCAGCCTGCCGGCCTTCTCCCTTTTCAGCTTCTTAGGCAGATCGTCCAGAGCAACCGTTTCCGGGGCATATCCTTTCTTCAGACAATACTCGACATCTGACTGATCTTCCGACACCCTTATAAAGCGATGCTCGTCAAGAATGGCATCATTTTTCGCTGTATAGCCTAATTCAGTCTGCGTGTTCCCATCCTGACTGAATATAAGGAACAAGGCAGCAGCAATCAGCAGACATCCCAATATGCCCCAAAGATATGGCATACGCTTCTTCCTATGGACAGATACATCCTGTTTCAGAGACTCATCCTTAGGCTCGAAGAAAAGGCTGAACACCTCCGGATCCATCTTCTTCTTCAGCCTGTGCTTCAAGCTGCGCACGCTGCTGTCTTCAATACTCAGGATCTGGGATATTGTAGTCGACGTGAACTGCATCGAAGACAGGACGCAGGTTATGACGGCATTCAGGTTCTTGTCGAGAGAGATGGACATGAACAGCGCAGAATACCTTTTGAGAATACTTTCCTTGATACGGTTCTTGTCGGCACTGGACACAACTGTGCCCTGCATCTGAATCTTCTGTATCAGAAAGTACTCCTCACTCTGCTTGAATGCCGCATTCAAGAGATACAGTTCGGCTGAAAGATTCTCTGGTTTATTCATACGCGTTATCCGACAGATAATAAGAGGATGAATTGATTTGCCACAAAAAACAAATTTATAAAACTATCCGTTCAAAAGCAAATCTCGTATGTTTCTGTCGGAATTATAAGTTTATCATATGCATCAGCAGAGTAGGGAAGTCGAAGGCGGCGGTCTTTATGAACCATGCGAAGATGGCGAAGATGC
>JAGBCS010000077.1 GCA_017937885.1 Bacteroidales bacterium | reverse complement strand
GACGGTGCAAGCCGTCTTAAGATCCTCAAGAATCTTCTTGGGCATATAGGAGATGATGAGATCATCATAAATCAACCGTTTTACTGCGATTATGGAAAGCAGATAAGCGTAGGCAAGCGTTTCTTTGCCAATTTCCATTTTACCGTACTTGACGAGGCAAAAGTCACTATAGGAGACGATTGTTTCATCGGACCGAATGTAAGCATATACACAGCATGTCACAGCACCGATCCGGTTGAAAGAAATACCCGCAACGAATGGGCGGAACCTGTCACAATCGGAAACAATGTGTGGATCGGAGGCAGTGTCACCATATTGCCAGGAGTCACAATCGGCGACAACGTTACAATCGGTGCCGGATCAGTCGTAACAAAAGATATTCCAGCCAATGTAGTTGCAGTAGGTAATCCATGCAGGGCTATCAAAGAAATAGAAATATAGTAAACAAAAGACAAAGAGTCGGGAACCGATGACAGGTCCCCGACTCTTCTCAGTTTAAGAATAGTTCCTAATGATCGTGGTCATGATCATGGATGACATCGCGTGATGTGTCGTTGGTCAGGAGTTGCCCCTTATATTCTCCTGTCAGAGTCTTCAAGAATGAAGTGATCTGATCGACCTCTGCAGATGTCAGTTCCACTCCGCTCTGGTACAGTCCCATGTCACGGACAGCGTCTTCAAGCGTCTCACGCGTTCCGTCATGATAGTATGGCCATGTATGTTCGACATTGCGAAGGCCCGGAACCTTGAATCGGTGACGGTCGCGTTCGAGCTGAGTCTCCTTGAATCTGCCATTATCCTCCACAGTAAGGTCAAGACCACGCTCTGTGAAATAATGTCTGCGAAGTCCCATAAGTTCATATGACTGTCCTCCGAGATTCGGTCCGACATGGCATGTCGCGCAGTCATATTTCTTGAAGAGTTCATAGCCTGCAAGCTCCTCGGCCGTAATAGCATCGGAATCACCCCTGAGCCATTTGTCGAAGCGAGAGTCCGGGGTGATCAGAGTACGTTCGAACTCTTCGATCGCATCGGTAATATTCGCTTCCGTAAGTCCGTCAGGGTATACCGCCTTGAAAGCCTTTGCGAAAGGCTTGTCAGCCTGAAGCTTGGCGATGATCTCGTCGAAAGAAGTCGATGCCATCTCTATCGGATTGAGCGGCGGACCGGCAGCCTGATCGGCAAGAGTCTTTGCACGTCCATCCCAGAACTGAACGAAATTATATACGGCATTATAGACAGTAGGAGCGTTCACACCACCGATCTGATCGTCTACTCCATGCGAATACTGATGATTGTCCACACCGGCAGTCTCAAGAGCATGGCACGTAGCACATGAAACTGTATTGTCGACCGAAAGACGCGTATCATGGAAAAGAGCGAATCCCAGAGCAACCTTTTCCTGATCGACGTCAAGCGAGTGGTCGATCGGACGGACTGGCTCTGCTGCCCTGACTTCAGGCAGGCCGTCATCATACATTGCAATACGCTCATCCTTCACCCAGTCAAGTACTATATCTCTTTTGGCAGGAGTAATCGAACTTCCCCAATGTACAAGATAATACTTAGGCATCGGCATTCTGTCATCGAGAATCACCTTCTCGATCTTTGCCAGATCGACTGCACCGACCTGTTCATCGACTTTGAGGGCTTTCATGACAGGCTCGATGTCATATGCACGATATCCGGAATCGATATCCTTCATCACGATCCTGCCGGCAATAGGCATCTTTGAATAGAAAGGCAGCTTAGGATCAGCCGAATGACAGCTCAGACAACCGCCATCATCGAAGATCTGCAGGACTTGCTCATTCTGAGGCAGATCGGCAGAAGGTACACGATTAACGGCCCTATAGGCCACAACCGCAGCAGCTGCCGCTACCAGCAGCACGACTGCACACCATCTTACTAATTTCTTCATACGTCAAAAGTTATCTGTTATATACATGTATGCTATCTTGAGCAGCAGGAAGATAATTGACTCCCCACCAGCACATCTGCAGGCAGATGAAGCAGAATATCAGCAACAGGCACAATACCTTGCGAGATCCTGTTCCGAAAAGCCTCAGATGTATGTAAAGCATGTAGCTGAGCCATGTGACAAGTGCCCAAGTCTCCTTCGGATCCCAGCTCCAGTAATGTCCCCAGGCCTCCTTTGCCCAAAGTGCCCCGGAAAGCATTCCGAACGTCAGGAATGCCATTCCGATATACACCAGGGTATCAGCGGCAGCCATCACATTGTTCTTCGATGTAAACAACCCGGCAACTGCGAGCAGGAATGCACAGCCTAGGAACGAATATGAGAACATATATACAGTCACATGAGGAATGAACCACGGACTCTGAAGAGCCGGCATAAGGGTCTGGTCATGTATCTCAGGCCTGAATATGTTGATCATAATGAATACCGTCGCAAGCACTGTCGAGAATGAGAGGATCCATCTGTAGCGCCAACGGAGATATGTAAAGAGGCCGGCAATGAGGGCAAAGAAGGAATACCATAGCCTGGTCTCCCCCATCGTGCGTAAAGGCGGACGGCCGAGGCTGATCCAAAGCCCGATGATAAAGGCCGCAAGAGCAGCGACAGAAGCAAGAGCCAATGAGATTGCAGCCTTGCGTCGGCGCATGTATCGCAGCGACGACTGTGACCAATGGTCATCAGCACACATCGAAACGACTGCACCTGCAGCAGAAAGCACTACAGCCGCAATACCGAACCATATGAAGTTATCCCATGAAATCATTTCACTCCTCCCCATAACGTTTCTTCGGCCCGGAGGCAAACAGCAACAGGGCTCCTGCCAACATCATCGCCACACCGGCCACAACACCATACTTCCATGGTTCCTTGACGACCTGAATTACGCAATATTGCGATTCTGCACCAGCTGCAGCGTCATATCCGGTCAGATATATGTTGTTCCCGAAACCTTTAGAATACGGATGATTAACCTTAAGGATGACCGGTTCGCCGTCGACAATCATTTCCGCCTGATACATGGCCGGCACTCCGTTTTCATAGGTTTCGACCCTAAAATCTTTCAGTTCGAGTTCGTAAGACAGCCATGAACTTGTACCATCCATCCTTACCGCTTCACGGACAGGCGTGTCAAGGAAAGTACGGATTCTTACGGTCTCCGCATCAGGTGCGCCCCAGAAGAACGCTGAAACAGCGACTAATATTCCGACATGATTAAGAAGGAAACGCCATCTGACTGCCCCAAGATGAGCTCCGGTTGCGGTCTGCGCCCTCCAGCCTCGCATGATAACGAATATCAGTACAGTCTGGAAGTAT